>CAYFRV010000257.1:0-4392 GCA_964345495.1 uncultured Bacteroidales bacterium
TGTCTAAACAAATCATGCGCTTGCATGGCGGCTCCATTAATGCAGCCTCTGTTCCCGAAAAAGGCACCACCTTTACGATGACTTTTTAAATTATTTCAAAACGCATGAGTTTTGCATTGCTATTAAAATAAGAAGTTTGGAATAATTTGTAGATATTATTATTCAATTTTGGTTCAATCTTTTTAATTTTTTGTTTGAACTTTTAAATTGTTAGTTTTGTCTGTAAATTATTAACTTTTTTCACAAGGTTTGGAACCGTTAAATTGCCAGTTATACAAGAAATTTAGAATTTTTTATGGTTTAAGTATGTAAGAAATCGACTTTAAAATTAACTTATTATTGTAAACATACTTTTAACCAAATTGAATTTAAATTTTTCAATTTCAAACCACCAGATACAATTTATTAAAATGAGGTAATAACTTTTAAAAGACAATATTTTAATGAAATCAATTTATTTAAGTTTTTCGATTTTAGGTTTGTTAGTCCTTTGCTCTTGTTATTCTACCCAATCGGAGTCGACTCCTTCTGAAGTTCCTGATTCTTCTGACATTATTTCAATAAAGTGTAAAGACAAATACGAAAAAGGAGAAGATGCTACTTTTGTCATAAAGAACAAAAGCAAAGAACAAGATGTGCTTCTCTTTCAACCAAATGAAGTACAAGTGGAAAAGAAAACAGAAAAAGGATGGGAAAAAGTAAGTATACGTTACTGCCCTTGTGGAGCCTCTTGTCCTCCTCCTCCAGAGTGGGAGACATTAGAATCTCAATCTACAAAAAAAATGAAATGGGACTTAAATGAAGAGTGGTGCGGAGAAATAAATTCCAATCGAAAAGTACCGGAGACAAAGAAGAAGTATGCCGGAGCCGGAACTTATCGTTTTGTTTTAAAGTACAGTATGAACAAGGGAAAGGAAATTTTTACCGATTATGTAAAGTTCGAATTGAAATAAAATAAATCACTAAAATTAAGATTATGAAATTGAGAATTACATTATTCAGCTTATTTTTTATTATAACTAACATGGTTTATTCACAGCCATGGATGGAGTATGTAGATGATGAAAAGAAAAAACAGGACGAAGTTTCCTTTTTTGATATTCAGAAAGCTTTCAGAAAATATGAGCAAAAACGTAATATTGAGAATGGTTATTTCGTAGAGGATGGAGAGAAACATAAAGCAGGTGGTTGGAAACAGTATAAAAGATGGGAACATTTCTGGGAAGTGCGGGTTGATCCCGAAACAGGCGAATTTCCTGACCGAACTCCGTTCCAGACTTATAAAAAGTCACTTCAAAATAAAAATAATACAAAGCAAACGGATAATTCCAACTGGGTAAACCTTGGAACTGATTCATCTGACAGTGGTTATGCCGGAATCGGAAGGTTGAATTGCATTGAATTTCATCCTCAGGATGAGAACACATATTGGGTAGGAGCACCTTCCGGGGGACTATGGCAAACAACGAACGATGGTGAAAGCTGGGAAACGCTCACAGATAAAAATACAGTCATTGGTGTTAGCGACATTGCAATTCCTTCTGACTATGAAACTTCTCAGACAATTTATATTGCCACCGGCGATAGAGATGCACGAGATAATTACAGCACCGGAGTTTTGAAATCAACTGACGGCGGAGCTAGCTGGCAGGAAAGCTTATCCTTTGAAGTGTCCAATAGAGACCTGGTTAACCACTTGTTGATTGATCCAAACAATGATAGTATCCTTATTGCTGCGACAACTCAGGGAGTAATGAAAACTACAGATGCAGGGGAAAGTTGGAATAAAATCGCAAGTGTTACATTGAAAGATATTGTATTCAAACCTGGAAATGCCGGGGTTATATATGGTTCAACTTCGAGTAATCCTACAAAAATCTATCGATCTATAGATAGTGGTAAGACGTGGACTGAATCGTTGTCTTTAACAGGCAGCAGAACTGAACTTACTGTATCGAATGACAATCCGGAGGTTGTCTATGCTGTAGTTGCTAATACAAATAACGGATTCAAGGGAGTGTATAAATCAACAAATTCCGGAGAAGACTTTACGGAAGTATATAGTGATAAGAATTTGTTAGGTTGGGCTTCAGATGGCAGTGATGATGGCGGACAAGGATGGTATGATCTGACAATAATTGCAGATCCCAATCATGCAGACACTGTCTTTGTAGGTGGAGTAAATACCTGGCGGTCTGTTGACGGCGGAAATAGCTGGGAAATTGTCAACCACTGGTGGGGAGATGGTGTTCCTGCTGCTCACGCCGATAAGCACGCAATGGAATATCAAAACGGCACTTCTGTTCTTTTTGAAGGCAATGACGGAGGTATTTACAGAACTACCGATAGCGGTGATTCATGGGAAGACCTGACGAATGGTATGGTTATTAGCCAGATTTATAAATTAGCCACAGCCCAATCGGATACGGATATCGTAATTAATGGTTTACAGGATAATGGAACCAAACTCTATCATAAAGGAGATTGGTATGATGTTATGGGTGGAGATGGTATGAAATGTATGATTGATTATAATAATGCAGATATACAGTACGGAACTGTCTATTATGGCCAAATAAACAGAACCATAGATATGTGGACTTCAAATACAGAAATAACACCTTCCGGTGCAAGTAAAGGAGCATGGGTGACACCTTTTGCGATGCATCCGGAGAATTCTGAAACAATTTATGGTGGTTATGCCGATTTATGGAAATCTACTGATAAAGGTAATAATTGGTCAAAAATTTCTGATGTGAACAGTAGTAGTTATAAATTAAGATCTATTGCTATTGCTGAATCAAAACCTGACTATATCTATATTGCAGACCTTTATAATATGTGGAGAACTGAGGATGGTGGAAGCAGTTGGACTAATATTACTAATGACTTACCGGTTTCATCCGCGGCTATTACCAATATTGAAGTTCATAACTCTGATCATGATATTGTTTGGGTAAGCATGGGAGGTTATGACAGCAATAATGTATATAAAACAACAGACGGCGGAAATACATGGATCAATGTTTCTGCTGGTTTGCCAAATTTACCCGTATTAGATGTGATTCAGGACAATAGCTTTTCTGACTCAGTCATACTTTATGCCGGAACTGATGTTGGTGCATATAAAAAAGTCGATGATAGCGATTGGATCAATTTTAGTAATCAATTACCAAACGTCATTGTGAATGATCTGGATATTTATTACGATAAAACTGAAGGAAGAAATGTCTTAAGAGCCGCTACTTATGGGCGGGGATTATGGGAAACCCCCATTTTAAATGAGAGTTTTGTTACTAATCCGTCTGTAGTAAAAACAGATGCATTTGTGAATAGTACAGAAATTACCTGGAATTTCAATTCAGATAACGATACAATTCTTCTTGCATTTTCGCATGAGGATGCTTTTTGTTCACCTTCTGCTGATCAGGATTATAATCAGGTTGATACATTGGAAGATGGAGAGAAGGTACTTTATTATGGAGATATGGATACCACATATACACATGATGATTTAGATCCAAATACGGACTATTATTATAAAATTTGGTCTTTTGATGGAGAATCTTATTCAACCGGTGTTGAATTTTCTGAACGAACTTTATGTGATACTCCATCTACCCAAATATCAGACATCGAATTTACTAATATTAAGAAACAATCTGTAGATGTATCCTATAAAAGAGGAGATGGTGATAATGTTCTGATTTTAGCCAGAGAATCCGGAGAGGTGAATTCAAACCCGGTTTGCGGAGAAGCATATTCTGCAAAGACCACTTTTGGTGAAGGAGATGAAATTGGAAGCGGTAATTTTGTAGTGTATAATGGTGAAGATACTTCGGTGACTGTTGATGGTCTTGAATATTTAAATAAATACTACTTTGCTATTTATGAATATAATTCCGCAGACAATTGTTATTTATTCCCTCCTGAAACAGCTAGTATTTTGACACAATCAACATCCATCGGTAATAATGAGGGAAGTCATGAATTTAAAATATATCCAAATCCGGCGAATAAAAGATTTGTTGTTACAACTCCTTCAACAGATTCACCTGTAAAACTAGAAGCTGTTGATATGACAGGAAAAACAGTTTTAAGGAAAGACATTTCTGACAATAAGGAAGTAGTGAATATAGAAAATTGGGAAAAAGGAACCTATATAATTAAGCTCTTTGTAAACAAAAAAACACTCAAAGAGAAACTTGTTGTCAAATAGGGAAAGAATTTTTTTGCAATAAAAAATAACTGGTCTTTATGGCCAGTTATTTTTTTATGAAATAGATTTAGCTTATAAGTTTGGCTTTCGATTTATTTTGAATGAAACCCTCATCCACAAATTGTAGACAAAAGGAGATGAATTAATATAAAAACCTGGAGGAAAGGAGAATA
>CAYFRV010000258.1:0-4386 GCA_964345495.1 uncultured Bacteroidales bacterium
GCGTGAACAAATGCGGGTTTCTGAAATTACGGTCTTTGAGCTACCCACTTGCCTTTTTTAAAGAATTCTTCAATTTCAGGTATATTAGAAGAAAGCGCTTTTGCAAAAGGACCTTCAAACAGGAGTTTGCCCTGACTCAAAAAGACAATTCTGTTGGCTATGCGCAGAATGCTGGAAACTTCATGGGTAACCATAACAATGGACATCCCAAGCTGGGTTTTCAGATTAAGGATGAGCTGATCAAGCTGATCCAGGGAAACCGGATCCAATCCTGCTCCCGGTTCATCGCAGAATAATATTGGCGGATCCATTATTATAGCACGCGCGATTGCAGCACGTTTTAACATTCCGCCACTCAACTCAGAAGGGTACAAATCATACGCGTGCTCAATGTTAACTAAATTCAATTTCATCCGAACGACATGCTCAATTAGCTCATCTGGCAAATTGGTGTGCTGTGTCAGTGGCAGAGCTACGTTTTCACCAACAGTAAGTGAGTTTAACAGTGCCCCTTCCTGGTAGAACACACCCATTTGCATATAAAGATCATCCAGTTCTTTTTCATCAAGTTTAAATAATGGCTTGCCCAGAATACGGACATCTCCTTCATAAGCAGTATACAAGGACAATATTGTTTTAAGCAGTGTTGTTTTTCCTGAGCCGCTACCACCAAGAATAACTGTCACTTCTCCCTTATAGGCAGAAAAATTAATGTCTGTCAGAATATCTTCACCACCCAGCCGGGTAGATAAGTTACTTACCTCTATGATTTTGTCCTTTTGCATAAAATCAATTTAATAGAACACTAAACCCATGATACTGTCAGCAATAATTACCAATGAAAGGGAAAGAACCACCGCAAGAGTTGTTACTTTTCCTACACCTTCAGCGCCACCTTCTACACGAAATCCGTAAAAACTTCCGGTAAGGACAATAAGGGTTCCAAATACCAAGCTTTTTATAATACTTACAATAATGTCTTTGAGAAATAAAGACTCCTCCATCCGGTTAATAAAAATTTCCGGTGTGATGTCCAGATAAAGGAAAGCCGTAAGCATTCCTCCTGCAATACCCAAAACATTTGCAAGAATTGTCAAAAATGGCATCGTTAACAGACACCCGTAAAGTTTGGGAACCACTACAAACCTAACCGGATTAAGCCCCATTGTTTTTAATGCATCCAACTCCGAAGTAACCTTCATCGTTGCTATTTCGGCAGCAATTGACGAACCGCTTCTTCCTGCAATAAGAATGGCTGTAATTAAGGGTCCCATCTCTCCCATCATGGCAAGTACTGTAAGGTCCACAATGTACACATCGGCTCCGAAATTACGTAATTGCGAAGCTGACTGGAGTGCAAGCACCATTCCTATAATAAAAGCCATGGCTCCTACAATCAATACGGCATTCACACCGATTAGCACAGCCTGATTAACAGATTCACCTCTTCGACGTGCGCTGTGGTCAAATAAATCGTGAAAAGCCCAGTAGAATACGTCGGCAGTTAACTCGAAGAATTTTTTTACGAAATTGTTATAAATAGAATGCGCTTCTTCACCAAGAGCCAAAAAAAAGGAAGATCTCTGACCCGCTTTTTTAGTGATATCTTGTTTTAAACGAAAAGTATCCAGGCTTTCCCTTACAGCTTCTGAACCTCCTGTAATATATACATTGATGTCTTTTTCTTCCAGTTTACGTTTAATATATTGAATGGCTACAACACCGGTACTGTCAACTTCTTCTAAAAAATCAAGGTTGATTTGCAAGGTTGGGTAAGAATAACCGGACAATTCATCCAGAATTGTTTTTACAAGCGAGCCGGTTTCATGCACTTCCAAAGTATTTTTTAAATACAGAACCTCGCCGTTGATAGAATAACCGGTATTTTTATCTGTCTTGCTATTGCTCACACTTCAGGATTTCAAAATTTAAGATTTTGTTTCAATTTTGTCTCTTTCTTCAAAATGCTTATATATTTTATCTGAAAAATCATTTAATGCTGAATAATACATTTCGCTTATCATAGAGGCAAAAACATTAATTTTCTTTTCCTCCATAGTTTTGTACTGATCCGTTTTATGTTTTCTAATAACTTCCTGTGTGTCGCCATCAACAAGCCTGAGCTCCATTTTAAGATGAGCAGCCAGTTCTTTGTCTTCATTAACCACTTCAAGCCGGAAAATGGTGGCCTCTATTTTATAAGCCGGGGAAACTTTCCAATAGCGTGTAGCTACCCGTCTAAACATTTTCTTCCGCTCCATAAAATCCACTAACATATTTGTCAGCACTTCTGTTGGCCGAACCGCCCATTCATGCGAAGAATAGTAGGTGATTTGATTAGATTGACTTCTGTTGGCTATTTGACGGGTTTCAAAAGCCGGATATATAGCTACTTTGTCAACTTCACAAAATTCATTGATAAAGCCTCTTGTCGTATCGACATAGGTTGTATCATCAGGAGTTTCCAGAACATAATATTTCTTTACTACAGTCTTCTGAGTATTACAGCCTATAATTGCAACTGTTAAAACAAATAATGAAAGTATAGCAAATCTATTCATGGTTGTTATTTTAATTCCTGTTTTTTGTTTTATGGTTCTTCTCCACATTGTCATCTTTATATTAATCGTCCAGTTCATTATCCGGCACGTTGTCATTTTTCTGTTTCCTCAATAAAATTGAAGGATTTGAATTGATCTTCCGGGAAGCTTCATTTAAATTTTCTAACGTATATTTTAATAGCTCCAGGTTTCGCCTCAAATCCTGTGTTCCCTGATTAATATCACTATCGGCGTTATTCAGAAGCACCTGTGTTTGCCTTACCAATTCTGAAAGATCTTGTACTAATACCTTAAGATCAATATCATTTAAGGCATCTGAAAATTCCTGGGTATTCACCAAAATATTTTTTATGGTGTCATTATTTACAAGCCTGTTTATACCACCAAGCGATTCTTCCAGTGATCCGGCAACATTATAGGCGGTTTCTATTGTAGCATTCAGTGTGTCACGGTTTTCCATAACCATAGTATCTACTCTTGCCATTGTTAATTCTGCACGCTGAACAAATGATGAGATTTCATCCGCAGCATCAGTAAACTTTTTCATATTTTCCGGCCGGGAAAACCGTTGTAAATTGTTTATAACCAACTCCGCTTTTTCGGCTATAACTTCAGCTTTCCCTGTGATTTCAGCAGTGGCAGATGAACCGGCTTTGATAAACTCTCCCGGTTCTAAAGATTTGGCTTCGTTGGTTCCTCCCCGGATTTCTATCGTTTTTAACCCTGTAATCCCTCTTGCAACAATATTTGCTTTTGTATCCTCCTTTACCGGAGTTGTTGGGTCAAGTTCTAATTCAACTATGATGCTGTTTACATCTTTCGGATCAATCTTAATATCTGAAATGCTTCCAACCTTTATGCCTAAATATTTGACCGGACTACCCACTTCCAATCCGCTCACTGAGACATCCTGATAGGAAATATAGTATGTGTTCGATTTTTCAAGCAAATGTTGTGCAGTAAAGAAAGCAATAAGTCCTACAAGTACCAGGGTAGCTATTGTGATAAATATTCCAAGTCTGAATTTCTGAGTTCTTGTTTTCATGAAATTTCGGTTACCTATTTTATATTTTATAATCTTCTACAATCCTAATATACCAAAAATTTGTCTTTTTGAAAAAATGTTGCATTAAAAAAAATAAGATTCCGAATTTAATGGAGCCTAAAAGCTGCTACTAATGCAGAAATTCCATAAATTACGGCAAAAATACCGGTTACAATAGTGGCCGCCTCTGCCCCTTCAAAAGGATAGAGTAAAATCAACAATCCAAATAGTATAGCAATTCCGTTCTTTAAAAGAGCAGCATTTTTATAGGCTTCTTTGTACTGTATTTGCCGCCACATATTTAAAACCCCGCTAATAAGCGCAATCAATCCAATTAAAATGAAAAAGAAACTAACAATGAATTGCGGATTAATAATAAAAAGCAACCCAATAATCACATTAATTACCCCAAAATAAAACCAAAAGCTTACTGCTATATTCTGCTCTGTGTTATAGCGATTTAAAATAATCAGTGTAACTCCGGTAATGGTTATCATTAAACCAAAGAAACGGATTAAAAGTTTTATGGCCATTTCGGGGTTTGAAAGCGCCAGTATCCCAAACAGCAGAATCAATATTCCCTGAATAAAGATTACACGCGGATTACTAAAAAACATCTTATACCTGTTATCCAAAATTTTTATCTTTTAAAGTGGTTAAATTTCAAATTTAATGTATTTTTTCCATAAAGGCCAAAAATATTTGACTTTATCTTTTGCTTTCCGCATTGAAACACTTTGCTAAGCGGAACCTTTGCTAAGCGGAATTTGTAATTCCGCT
>CAYFRV010000259.1:0-1114 GCA_964345495.1 uncultured Bacteroidales bacterium
GCACCCTGGATTTCCAGATTTGTCAATCCTACCTTTTTAGCATGAGTAATTGCTTCTTTGTATTCTTTGTAGGTAATCCGGCGGGAAATTTTCGGATAATTCTTTGCTTTATATACAGGTGAATATTGTGACATCAGATTAATGTAGGTGTCTTTAGGAAGATTTTCTGCTATCCATTCCATTATATCTTTCGTCCCGCTAACTTCATTAGGCAGAACGAGGTGTCTTATCATCAGGCCATTATATATTTTTCCGTCAGTTGAGGGTTTGGCCGTTCCAACCTGGCGATGCATTTCGAGGAGGGCAGCTTTGGCCATTTCGGGATAAGTTCTCGCACCATTTGAATATTTGGCTGCCATTGCGCTATTAAAGTATTTAAAATCAGGCAAATATATATCGACTATTCCGTCCAGCAGTTTCAGGGTTTCCTCCTTTTCGTATCCGCTTGTATTATAAACCAAAGGAAGATTTAAGCCTTTCTCTGCGGCAATATCTAACGCTTTGATAATGTGTGGAATGTAGTGTGTCGGTGTTACAACGTTGATGTTTTCACATCCCGTTTTTTGTAAGCTTAGCATCATTTGGGCAAGTTCATCAATGCTTCTCTCCTGACCTTCGCCTTTTATGCTGACTTGCCAATTAATACAATACACACAGCGCAGGCTGCAATTGGTAAAAAATATAGTACCGGAACCTCCGTCACCCACGAGTGGTGGTTCTTCCCCAAAGTGCGGATTGAAAGAGGATATTTCTAACCGGGAGGTAGCTTCACAGTCTCCTTTTTGGCCGTCTAATCTTCTGCTTTCACATTCCCGTGGACAAAGGTCGCATATTTTCATTTTTTGCCAGAGAATATCGCCTCGTCTTTTTAATTCACCACTTCGGTGTAATTTGAGATAACCGGGCTCATAGTCAGAAGCAAAAGAACCATTATAATTATTGCGATGGGGTTGCTTATTCGGGTTCATTTGTTTTTTCATAGGGTGAGGATTTTGACCAAACAATAACGAGATAAAGGAATTGAGTGCAAGAATGGCTATTGAAATCCCAAAAGCCTTTTTAAAAAATCTTCTTCTGGAATAGAGCCTTTTCTTATTTTTTGGGGATTTCATTT
>CAYFRV010000259.1:1214-4356 GCA_964345495.1 uncultured Bacteroidales bacterium
TTTCAATTAAACGAAAAAATTATTCCTAAAATTACATAGCCATCCTACTTTGTCAATTTACCTGTAAACTGCCATTTAGTCTTTATTTGAGAATGCAAACAGCCGCTAACTATAAAAAAACAGCACAGCATTGCCGGCAAAATAAAGTATGATAATCAACAAACTCTCCCAGCCAATTTTTCCAAAGCCCTCTCTTTCCCTGTGCAGTAAACCTAGTATAAGCGTGCATGTCATAAGCATTGTCAGGCCCATTATGAATACCTGGTCTTGGGTAATGGCATGAAGAATACTTCCCTTTCCGTAAGCTATATCGGCAAATGCAATAAACAACACATCAAAAGAATTTCCCCCGATAATATTCCCTACGGAAAGCGTAAGCGCTCCTCTTCTAACTGCTGAAATAGACACGATGAGCTCAGGTAAAGAGGTTGCAATAGCTGTCAATAACACGCCTACCAAACTTTCGGACAAACCGGTTTTATCAGCAATTGTAATTCCGGTTTTTGCAACCATAAATCCAGCAACCGCTACAACAATCGCTGAAAGAATAAATTTTACGGTCACTTTTCTCAAACTGAGTTTTCTTAAATTTTCTTTGTCCGGGGCATCTTCAACTGTTGCAATTGTGATTCGCGGACTCCACATGGGTTTATCTTTCGCTCTGGAGATGAGCTTAGAACCTACGACATACCCGATAATTAGCAATATTGAAAACGGATGAACCCGGAATACCTCAAACTCAGGTCCCGACATTCCGATAATCACAAAAGCAAGCAGCCCTATCAGCAAAACACCCTGCATAAGGTTTGTGAAAGAAGCGGCGGCATGTTCCAGATTTGTTTTTCTATAGGTAATATCTGCAATGGATAAAAACAAGGTCTGTGCTGCTATTCCGCCTATGGCATTACTAACGGCAAGCTCCGGATGGCCATTCAATGCTGCAACCACCGAAGTGACTATTCCGGGGAGAGAGGTTATGCCACCAAGAAATATTGCTCCAAATAAAGCCTCACCCCAGCCGGTAAGATCAGCAAGCTGATCTGCAGCTTTGGTTAAATACGTCCCCGCAATAGCAATTAAAACAGCAGAAAGAATAAAAAGTAGAATAGCAACCGATAAATCCATACGTTAATTTTTATTACTGATGTTAATGACCGTTTTCTTATAATGGATATTCAATTATAAAATTTAGTTAAATGTAAAAATTTATTTTAATACAGACAAAGCGGCATACAAACCACATGATATTTTTTTACTATAAGGTGAAATTCAGAATATACAACTCAAAAGTTACCCAGATCAGAGTTACACGAGGATTTTAACGATTTTGCTTCAATTTATTCCTGAAAAACAGGTACAAAGGAATGCCTATGGCAATTGTTCCCACGGCAAATAGACTTTCTGCAGGTCGTTCAGCAAAGACCAACAACACAATCAACACGTTAGCAAGAATAAAGAAGCCGGGGATAAGCGGATGAAACGGGGCACGATATACCGAAAGGTTTTGTTTTCTCAGTTTAAATACGCCTATGACAGCAAGGATTGGAAAAATACTTAATGTTAGTCCCATGTAAGTTAAAATCTGATCAAATGCCCCTAACAGGGCTATTATGATAGCTATAATCCCTTGAGCAACAATTGAAAAAGCAGGCACTCCTTTTTTATTGACCCGGGCGGCAAACTTAAAGAAGTGCCCGTTCTGAGCCATGGCATAATATACCCTCGGGCCAATAATGATCAATGAACTAATTGTAGAAATCAGGATTATGGCAATAATCAGTGAAAACACCTGCCCGTAGACTGAACCAAAAAGCGCTTTTACAGCTAAACCGCCAATTGAAATTACGCCTTCCATATCTGTAGGAGGTAAGGCGTAAACAAAAACTATATTTAATAAGACGTATAGCAGAATGACAACGCCGGTTCCAACCAACAACGCCCTGGGAAGATTTTTAGCCGGATTTTTAACTTCAGCACCGATGTAAGCAGCAGCATTCCAGCCTGTGTAAGCAAACATAATCCAAACTACAGATAAACCAACATCTTTCATTCCTTTTAGATTAAAAGCTGTATTTCCCGGCTGTTCAAAATGTTCAAAACTCCCACTGCCAAAAGAAAATCCCAGAATAATCAATCCCAGAATAAGAAGCACTTTCAAAAGGGTAAGCAGATTATGGATTTTCGTCCCGGACTTCAAACCCTGTAAGTGCAGTAAAGTAAACACGACGATCACAAACACGGCAATGCCCTTTTTTATAAATAGCTTACCTGAAAAACCAAACAATGGGTCACTGATAATCAATGATGGAAAAGCTTCCATCAAATATTCACTCATTCCTATTGCCACGGCTGCTAATGGAGCTGAAAATCCAACGATGAAAGAGATCCATCCACTCAAAAACCCAAGCGAAGGATGAAAAAGACGCGTCAGGTAAAGATACTCACCACCGGCATAGGGCATGGCGGTACTGAGTTCTGCATAGGAAAGCGCACCGGTTAAGGCTATAACTCCGGCGATTGCCCATAAAACAACCAACAGTTTTGGTGAGGAGATATTTTCCATCACTAAACCTGAAGTGGTAAATATTCCCGTTCCCACCATATCAGCAATGATGACTGCCACCACAGAAATCCAGCCGAGTTTTCTTACCAGCCCGTTGTTCATATAGTCTTCCAGTAATTTTATTTTAGAATATATCTACTTTAAAGATAATATCCATTTACCTGAAAAACAAAACATTCGTTATCTGTTAAACTTTATTCAAATCCATTTGTTGAAAAATAAATTTAATTTCAGTAAATCAAAAAAATCTTACAATATGGAACTTAAAGAAAAAAGATGCAGACCATGCGAAGGTGGCGTTCCGCCACTTGAAAAGGAAGAAATTGAACAGTACCAAAAACAGTTAAAAAATGAATGGGAAGTCGTGGATCGTAAAAAGATAAGGCAAACCTATTCATTTAAAGATTTTAAAGAGGCGCTTGATTTTGCCAACAAAGTCGGCGAAATAGCTGAAGAAGAACAACATCACCCGGATTTGCATGTTTATTACGGGAAAGTTGTCATAGAACTGGCTACACATGCAATCGGAGGATTATCTGAAAACGATTTTATCCTGGCGGCAAAGATTGAAAATATTTA
>CAYFRV010000260.1:0-4342 GCA_964345495.1 uncultured Bacteroidales bacterium
CATAAAAGAACTAAATCAGTATCTGGAACTAAACCCCGTATCGGCGGTTATTATTGAACAATCATTACTCAAAAATAAACAAGACATTGAACTTTTTTTCCAGCTAAAAGACAGCACTATCTATATTGCAGTATTGGCGAATGATAATGCAGAATGCCTTCCCCATACAAAAAAATTCGATTATATAATTAACAGTAAAGGAAACAAAAACGAAATTTTTACTGTATTTGAAAACGCTCTGAAAAGTAATAACAAATCCTTTGAAAATTCATCCATTCTCAGTGAAAGAGAAACAGAAGTTCTGAAATCGGTGGCGCTGGGCTATACCAATCAGCAAATCGCAGAAAAACTATACATAAGTAAACATACTGTCATTTCTCACCGCAAGAACATCACTTCGAAACTGGGCATTAAAACTGTCTCAGGTCTCACAGTATATGCCGTTTTGAACAATCTTATCCCGAAAGATCAGATTCAATAGAAGCACTCCTCTTTATTATGTCCTAAAAATCAGTATTATATCAAAATCCCAACATGTTGGGATTGTCTGATAAAAGGGTCAGAAGTATTTTTGTTCATAGAATTAATCTAAATAAAATATCGAACTATGAAAACAAAAACAACACTTTTTCATTCTTTGAAAATTACACTAACACTTATTGTATTAACAGGTTATATCACAAATGCTCAAAAACAAAACAAATTTGTTAAAGCAGAAATCACAGAAGATTTTGCAAAAAATGTTCAGGGGGGAATAAAATCAGGACAAGCATATCTTGGACTGATAAACCTGGATTTCATCCTCGATACAGAGACCTCGAATCTATGGGAAAACGGAACGTTTCGTTTTCACATTCAGAACACCCATGGACATACGCCCACTGAAGATTTGGTAGGAGATATTCAGGTATTCTCGAATATTGAAAACGGCACATACACCTACCTTTATCAAATCTGGTACAAACATCAATTCAAGGATTTCTCCGTACTATTTGGTAAACACGATCTGAATGAAGAGTTCTTCGCCAGTGAATATGGAGGAGAATACATTAACAGTTCATTTGGGATTATGCCCGTAGCTTCGCTAAATGTTCCCGTTTCTATTTTTCCTGCTACTACTCTAGGCTTTGTTTCTCAGTATAATATTAATCAATCCATGGCTTTAAAAGCCGGAGCATATAATGGTATGCCGGGAGAAATCACACAAACAAATTTTGGTATGGACCTCAATCTCAATAAAAATAATGGTTTATTTTACGTAGGTGAATTTCACCTAAAAGATATCATACCTAATAAACCCGGGACGTATAAAGCAGGAATGTTTCATCATAGCGGAGAATTCAATTCCCTGACCAATCCAACTGACAAACAAAAAGGTTCAAGCGGGATTTACCTCATAGCAGATCAGTTAATATTCAGTAAATCCTCAAAGGACAATCAGGGACTGGGTACGATGTTTCAACTCGGCTATTCACCAAATAACAGCAGCATCAATGATTTTTATATGGCTTATGGGTTGAATTATACAGGATTATTCCCGAAGAGACCATCAGATGTAATGGGTTTAGCAGTTGCTCATGCTTCAATCAATAATTCATTGCTTGAAAAAAATCCGAAAAATTACGAAACCTATGAAACAGCCATTGAATTCACATATAAATACAAGGCGTTTAACAGTTTGACAATTCAACCCAACATACAATACATCATACACCCCGGGATGAAAAGCAGTTATAATAATGCTTTTGTCGGGATGATCAGAGTTCAGTGGAATTACAACTAAAAAGAAAAAACAATGGAGAAACATTCAATAATAACTGACAGAAAAGCCTCAACAGCCTCTTGCCATCAGAAAGATTCAGGCAAAAAAGAAGACGAAGCAAAGAAATGGATTGCCTTAACAGGGCAACCCAATGTAGGGAAAAGTCTGTTGTTCAACCGGCTAACCGGATCAAGGGCGGCCGTTTCAAACTACCCCGGCACCACTGTTGCTGTGGATAAAGGACAAATTACGTTAGGCACAGAAAAATACGGCATCTGGGATTTACCAGGCATGTATTCATTGCTCCCCATTACCGAAGAGGAAAGGGTAGCCAAACTAGCACTGCTGGAAGAAAAACCCTCTTACATTCTTCATGTTGTCGATGCAAAAAATTTAACCCGAATGCTTCCATTGGTGATGGAACTCTCGGAAACCGGTTTAAAGGTCATTTTGGTAGTGAACATGATGGATGAAGCTGAAAAAGAAGGCATAAGCATTGATTTTCAGAAACTCTCAAAAGAAATAGGCATCCCGGTTGTGCCAACTGTAGCTGTGACTGGAAAAGGTATAAACCAGGTTCTGTATCATATATTAAACTACAACCGGGAAAATCATCAAGAGGTGATTCCTTTTGACGAAAATATGGAAAGCAGCTTACAGGAAATAATGGAATTGTTATCCGAAGATTACGCTATTCATCAAAGAAGCATTGCACAATTGCTCCTTCAGAAAGATGAAGATATACATGGATGGGTTAAAGAGAAAAACCCCGAACATTACAGCCGTATAACTTCCATCATTGAAAAAACGGAGGAAATGCTTCAGGAATCTTTAGTCTACCTGATGAAAATAAAAATCCATGAGGAAGCGAAGAAAATAGCTCTGGATGTTACGACAACTGACAAAAAGAAACGGATAAATATCGGTGAGAAACTGAACCAGTTAATGATACGTCCCATCACGGGAGTGCCTATACTGCTGGTGGTATTGTATTTTGTTCTATATAAATTTGTTGGCGTTTTTGGTGCCGGCACAGTAGTTGACTTTGTGGAAGGTAAACTGTTTGGTGAACACATTAATCCGGCGATTGCAAATGCTGTTGAAAATCTTGTAGGTATAGAAGTATTGCGGCAATTGATCATTGGCGAATACGGCCTTGTAACCCTGGGGCTCACCTATGCCATAGCCATCATACTTCCGGTAGTCGGAACATTCTTCCTTGCCTTCTCTGCAATTGAAGACTCTGGTTACCTTCCCCGTTTGTCACTGCTAATTGACAGGCTGTTTAAGAAAATAGGACTCAGCGGACGCGCAGTAATTCCAATGGTTCTGGGACTTGGATGCGACACAATGGCTACCATTGTTACAAGAACCCAGGAAACGAAGCGGGAAAGAGTAATCGCCACATTGTTACTGGCATTAGCTATACCCTGTTCGGCGCAACTTGGAGTGATTTTCGCCTTACTCGCGCCATTTCCTATGGCTCTCCTGGTATGGGTATTGGTGATTTTCGCTAATTTCATGTTCGTAGGCTTCATGGCTTCAAAGATTATGCCCGGCCAACGCCCGACATTTTTTATGGAACTGCCTCCTCTGAGGGTTCCAAAAATCTCAAATGTTTTGAGCAAAACTTATACAAGAATTATTTGGTATCTGAAAGAAGTATTGCCCCTCTTCATTATTGCAAGTGTGGTTATCTGGCTGTTGCAAATTACCGGTGTGTTTCCCTACATCATAAATGGATTGGAACCTTTAGTTTCCGGCATCGGACTGCCTGATGAAACAGCTGATGTATTTTTCTTCGGCTTTTTCCGCAGAGATTATGGAGCAGCAGGTTTATTCCAGATGCAGGACATGCTGAATGCTAATCAACTGGCGATTTCAGCAGTGGTATTAACCCTTTTTGTTCCCTGTGTTGCACACCTCATGATCATGTTTAAAGAGCGCGGGGCCAAAACAGCAATTGGCATTTTCCTTTTTGTACTGATACTCGCATTCTCGATGGGTTGGCTGATGAATTTTATTTTAAATACACTAAACATTACACTATAAGGAGGTTACTATGATACATAGATGTACATTTTGCGGAATGGAATTTACGGAAGAACAAGGAATTTCAGCATGTGGAAGTTGTCCGCTGTCAAACTGCAACCTGGTTAAATGCCCGAATTGCGGGTATGAATCCCTACCGGAAGCTAAATCACTTACATTTATAAAGAACCTGTTTTCGAAAAATAAATCAAAGAAAGACAGAGAGGATAACAGAGTAGGTAAAGAAAAGAAAGACTTAATCAATAAAGCCTAAAAAAATGTTCAAAAAAAGCGGTTTATTTACTATGGATAAAGATATTGCCCTTAACAAACTAAAAAAGGGCGAAACAGGAATTGTGAAACGTTTGATCACCGATGAGTCAAAAAATTTACAAAAACTACTGGCTATGGGAATTGTTCCCGGCAGGATCATACAGGTAATTCAAACGTACCCCGTATATATTCTAAGGTTAGACAATACCCAAATGGCTATGGACGAACAACTGGCTGAGCGAATTATTGTAGAAGGGGGGAGTAAAGTTTAAAGTT
>CAYFRV010000261.1:0-4322 GCA_964345495.1 uncultured Bacteroidales bacterium
AAATAGATATAAAAAACCTTATCATCGAATTTCCTGATGATTTGGAGGACGGCGATTCATTTGAACTTAAGGCCCGGGCGGATTTTATGGATACCGAAGATGCGGATACTACCATGGATTTGGTTACTTTTGAATATCAAAGGCCTGAGTTATCGCTAAATGCGGATAAACTCGCCTGTCCCGGAGAGAATGTTGAATGTACCTTGGATATAAGCCCCTCCGGCCTTAATTATGAACTTATAAAAAATAATAACACTCCCGGAACCATGGTGGAGGATGGGGATGTTGTTGATCTCAGTTATGAAGATGAAATATTTGTCAGCGATACGGGTAATACCAATATAGATGGCGTATCGGACACTGTAACGATTGATGGTAACTATTTTCAACAACTGACCCTTCAAATGGATGATGATTTATATGATCCGAATTCTAATTATTGCCGGGGAAAAGAGATAGGTTTCCAATTGCAGGGGTTTTGCTGTTTTAATAATGATGATTATTCCTATCATCTTTATTTTAAAGAAGAGGAAGAAGGGGATTATGAAAAAGTTGAAGAGGCAGAAATTAATAGTACTTTTTCGTATGCCCCTGTGGGCAAGGGCTTTCTAAAAGTAATAGTTGAAAAAGATGGCGAAGAAGATATTGAATCGAATGAAGTGGAAGTGGATAATATTTTGGTACTGGAAAATCACTACCGGTTAGCTCACTATATCCGTCTATCCCCAACACAGGGACAACGCAATATGTTCAACGAGTTGACTTCAGAAAGTGGTAGCTTTGACGTTTCAGAAATTACAGAGATTGACGGGTTTGAATATTATAAAGAGAATATAGAAAATACTGAAGATTATAGATTTGGAAGATTTGTTTTTGACTATAAAGGAGATGATACAACCGCCTATAGAGATTTCGACCCTGGTGATGAAGGCGTGGGAGGCACAGGCAACGGAGTAGTTTTTAACTATGGTGAGTATTTTTCTGAAGCGGAAAAACATTGTTTCGATTCAACAGAAACAACGGTTGAAGTAGACAGGGCTAAAATCTTCATACCCAGAGAACATTTCTGCGCAAATGACCACAGCAGCTATGAAATACGCATAGACACCACAAAGTTGCCTTCTATTGATGCCGGAGATGGTCAGGAAACAATCATTAACTATAAAGGTTCTTCTGTTAATAAACAATCAAATGAAAACAATGAATCGATTGAGGAGGATTATAATATTGAATTCACTCCTTCTGATTGGATCGACCTCCAAAATGATTTTGTTGCCTTAAACGTAAAAGCATTTGCTGATGTGATTATTCGGAATAAATCCGGGGAGTGTCCCGATGAGTGGCAGGAGTATCCTAACGGTTATGAGGAATGGGTCAATCCTTCTGATTATAATGAAGAGGATCTTGTAGTGTATTTTAATGCTTTATATGAATGTAAAGAAACCGGAACAATAGAAAGGCCCGGTCAAGGCTCCGACTGGGAATTTATTGCCAGGTGCTTTGTCGAGATTGAGGACCCGCCCCATGATGATCCTGACTTCCCTGAACCCATGGAAATAAAAAACAACAAGGCAGAAGAGCTCAATATCTGTTCCGATTATAACGCCTGGGAACCTACCCCGCAGGATCCAATTTACAATGAAGGTGATAGGGTGATGAACAACGGCGATGAATATGAATGTATTGAAAATGCTTTTCCAAACCATGAACCTCAATATTCTTCAAATTATTGGCAGAATTTAGGTCCTTGTGGAGAGCAGGAAGATACAGTCAGTGCTTTTAATGTGGAATATGCTTCTGCAGTATCTTACATCTACCGCCCAGAAGATGATGGAGCCTTTATTAATCTGGAGACCGAACATGGTATTTCGAATGAACCAATAACTTTAAGATCCAACTATGACATTGAAAACGTCAATAACGGCGGGGGTGGTGTTGTCCAAAATGAGGAGATATGGACTTTCACACCGGAGGAACTTTTAGGCGATACAACGCTTTTAGATTCAGCGAACTTGGAGTTGGTTTATTCGGACAACCACGGATGCATAGATACTAGTTATTTTAAATTACATGTGGGAGAGAAATACAACCCCGGCTACCCCGATTACCAAATTCAGTTTAGCAACCTGGATACGACCTATTGTGGTGTCGACAAGGATTATAATATAAGGGGCAATTTTAAAATAGACTCCCTATCCGGTTATGGGGTTACTTGCGATGAAGAGAATGTTTATTCTTTTAATCCCCGAAAGGCAATAGATTCCGGTGCCGGATATAATGAGGCTCTTCCATTTTATGTCGAAATAAGAGATAATGACGGGTATTGGCGCCGCGACAGTTTTGATATGTGGGTTTATGCACAACCCGGGGTTGAATTTGTAAGTGAAGATGTTTGTTTTGGTGACATTGTGGAATTTGACAATAAAACCGTTTTTGAAGATGAAAGCGACTCTTTGACGTGGCTCTGGAGTTTTGGTGATTTTACATCTGTAAGTAATACAGAATTAATTACCGATACAAATCTAATTCCGGTTCAACCGGAGACAACAAATACAACAGGGACCTACAAAAATCCGCACCACCAATATAGCGACGCGGGTGTTTATAAAGTGGAACTGGATGTCGTGAGTGAAAGGGGTTGTGCTGATCAACATACCGATACAATTGTCGTGGGTAAGTATCCCCGGGTGGATTTTGAAGCGGAAGGTCATGTGCAAGGCTATTCCAGCTCTTTTGAAACCCATACCGAAGCTGCCCGGTTCGATACCGTAACCCATTATTTCTGGCAATATGAAGATGGTTCTGTTGATACAACGCAACAAACTTACTCTGAACATACCTTTGCTTCGGCAGGGGTACACAATGTAGCCTTAACTGCAATAACACAGGTCGGTTGTGCATCTTCAGATTCTTTGAAAGTGCCGCTATTTGAAACCATTCCTGTGACCGGCAACAATAGATATCATGCAACATTTGACAATTCAGATGAAGGATGGTTCCCTGCCCACAGTTTTGATAAAGGTCTACCTTCGGGATGGGAGTTGAAAGAGATTGAAGTACCTTTAAAAGCACATTCCAACTTTGGGGGCAGAATCTGGCAAACTGCAAATCCTGACGATAACATAGTCAATGAAAGATCATGGATAGAGTCCCCTTGTTTCATTCTGGATGATTTGGATTTTCCGCTTTTATCGGTAGATATTTACCAATCTGTAGAAGAAGGAAGGGACGGCGCCGTTATACAGTACAGTCCGGATGACGGCGACAACTGGCATCTTCTGAGTAGCGGTAATGAAGCAATAGACAAAGGCCTTAACTGGTATAACACAAGCGGTATTGTGAGTAATCCGGGAAATCAGGAGGGAACAGGAAATCTCGGCTGGTCTGCCAACACAAAAAAATGGCACACCGCCCGCTTCCCGCTTGACCAGCTTAAAGAACAGGCAATTGACTCCAACTCTCAATGTGTACGCTTTCGGATGTTCTATTCATCAGATGGCGGAACAGCTCAGGACGCTGATGTAGAAGGTTTTGCTTTCGATAACTTGGCTATAACAAGCCGATCGAGGATTGTGATGCTTGAACAGTTTGTCAATAGTGTTCATGACAGAGATCTGCAGGAATCCGAAGAAGCCTGGCTGGATGAATTCATGGGAAAACGTCCCATGGAAGTGGTCGATATGCGCTACCATAATTACATCTCACACGATTATGACCCGCTTTATTACCTCAATCCCCCGGACATCAGTGCAAGGTCTTCGGAGTACAGGGCAATCCGGGAACAACTGACGGTGGTTGACGGAATTCATCGTTGCCTTGCCCCTGCAGAAGATTCAGTGAGAGCTTATTATAATTTGCGTACTTTAAAGGACAAACGCTTTGATATTGATGTGCAAACCAGTAAAAGAGACGGTGCCTTGCATGTTAAAGCCGAGGTAACCAAGCTTACAGATACATTGATCTATAGTGAAGGGACAGATAAGGCAGCCGTTCGCATGGCGCTTGTACAGAAAAACTTTGAACACAAAGGAGAAAATTATGAAAATATTGTAGTTGAACTACTACCCGATGGAGTAGGTAATGTAGTGGCCAACGTTCCGGATGATTTCCCGAAAGGCGAAACTATAACAGCTGAAGGAGAATGGCACCCGGGTGTTACCACGATTGACAATGAATTTCGCCTGGTGGTTTATGTTCAGGGAGTGTGGGGAAGAGACGAAATACATCAGGTTTGGTTCACCGACCTGGATGAGGAACTCATTCCACAGGTAGAGGTAGCAGATCCGTTTTTTGATCCGGATGCTTATCTGACAGGCAATATG
>CAYFRV010000262.1:0-4298 GCA_964345495.1 uncultured Bacteroidales bacterium
ATCAGATTAAATTCGAGATCCAGAATGGATTGATAGTGTTTTCCCAGTTCCAGTAAAGATTCATCATCTTCTTCATAATACCAATTCACTTTACACTTTTTACCGGAACGATCCATATCCTTTATTAAGTGCAAGAACTCTAATATGAATTTTGAAGCTCCACTATTTATATATTCTAATTGAATTTCAACGGTTGTTAGTTCTGCTGGTGATTTAAAATAATCCTTCACCCATTGAATCATCCCTGAAAAAAATTCTTCCGGATTTTCAGGAATTGCTCTGCCTGTAATTTTTAAAATGCCCTTTTGAGCATCAAAATCAATATCAGGGGTTTTAAGAGTGCTATCAATTCTTAGATTCTCCATACCGCAAATATATATAAAAATTTATTCATATCGCAAAGAAACTATCGGGTTAACCTTTGCTGTCTTTATTACAGGCAATAAGCCACTTTTTAAGCCAAAGATAAAGCACGCAAATAATCGACTAAATTCAAAGCCATGAAATAACGTAATTGCTGAAATATCAAATCGGCTTAAAATAAGGATATTAAATACGGTTTATTCAAATAAGATGATAACTTTTTAAAAACGATATTTTAATGAAAAAAACTATTTATTAAATTTACAAAGGACAAATATTTTTAATCGAAAAACAAAAATTATGTTTGAAGCGAACACTATTTATGCAAAAATAGCGTATGAAGCTATCCTTGTTTATCTCAAATCCGGTGAGAAGTTAACAAAAAATGAAGATGAAATACCACCGGCTTTAAAATTAAAACTTGCGTGTTTTGTTTCCATACACGAACAAGATGAGAAACTCAGGGGATGTATTGGTACATCAGAACCAAAGACACAAAATCTCTTTCAGGAAATCATCGAAAACGCGATTGCTGCGGCAACCGAGGATCCTCGTTTTCCGGCTCTCAAAGAAGAAGAATTAAATAATATAACAGTGTCGGTAGACGTTCTTTCTCAACCTAAAGATGTAGAAGACATAAATCTTTTAAAACCTAAAAAGCATGGAATAATTGTAAAGGACAATGAAGACAGAGAGGCCTTATTATTACCAAATTTAGACGGAATTGATTCCACAGAGAAACAAATTGCTCTGGCAAAGAAAAAAGCTGGCATTAACCCAAAATTATCAAATGATGAACTTACAATAAAATACTTTACAACAACAAGATATACATAAAAAGGTAAAATCTATGAAACAGGCACTTGCGATAACATTAAGCGGAAGAGTTCAAAATGTCGGATTCCGTTTTGCTACTGTACAAAAGGCTCAGGAATTAGACATAAAAGGTTTTGTGAAAAACAAAAATGATGGAACAGTTTATATCGAAGCCGAAGGAGAGGCAGATAAATTAAATCGCTTTCTGGAATGGTGTAAAGAAGGTCCGCCTGCAGCAAGTGTTCAAAATGCGGCAACACAGGAGATCCCTGTTCAGGATTTTTCAGGTTTCAATGTAAAATAAAAAGCGCTTGCCATGATTGACCTGGTTTAATCATGGCAATCTTTTTCAACATAGCTAATAAAAAGCTCTATTTATTAAACAAACAAAAAATAAGGAAATTTGGCTTTATGAAGGAAGCGCTTTACTATAATAAATTGCAGGAAGAAAATAAAACACAATGTTACTTATGTCCGCATAATTGTGTTATTAATGACGGCAAAAGAGGAGTCTGTGGTGTAAGAAAAAACATTAAAGGAACGCTTTATTCTGAAAATTACGGACAAGTTACCGCCATGGGCTTTGATCCAATAGAAAAAAAGCCACTTTATCATTTTCACCCAGGCAGTTTTATATTGTCTGTCGGAAGCTTTGGATGTAACTTTAAATGTCATTTCTGCCAGAACTGGGAAATTTCTCAATCGACAATTGATGAAATCGGCAGGAAGGAAACACACACACCGGAGGAAATAGTTGAAACAGCCGTTGCCAGGAAAGACAATACAGGTATAGCATTCACATATAACGAACCTGTAATTTATTACGAATTTATGTTAGATACAGCTAAACTGGCAAAAGAAAACGGGCTGAAAACGGTTATGGTTTCCAATGGATATATCAATCCAGAACCTTTACAGGATTTATTACCCTACATGGATGCTTTCAGTATAGACCTAAAAGGTTTTACCGATGAATTTTACAAGAAAAATACCAAAGCCTCTATAGATCCAATAATGGATAACTTAAAACACATAAGAAAGAACGGAAACTTTTTAGAAATTACAAATCTTGTAATTCCTACGCTCAATGATGATAACAATAATTTCTCCGAAATGATAAAATGGATTCGCGATGAACTCGGAGAAAATACCATACTTCACATTTCAAGGTATTTCCCCGGCTATAAATCCACAATTGAACCTACTTCTATTTCAAAACTCCGGGAATTTTATTCCATAGCAAAAGAACATATTGATTATGTCTATTTAGGCAATGCTCACGTAGAAAATGCAAATAACACATATTGTGATAATTGCGGCAAACTCCTTGTTTCAAGAGAATCCTTTTATGCTGAGCTGGTGGGTATTGATAAAGAAGGGAAATGTATCAATTGTGGCAATAAAGTTTTTATTCGGTAGATCTACTATAAGAAAGTACAATTACAACTTCTGAAAAAAGGAAGAAAATTAACATATACTGAATTCAGATATATCTTCACAGTTTAAGAAGTAGCTTTTATAGACTCAAAATACTGAAATTATGAAAACAAGGAAACCATCTGTTGCAGGGCAATTTTATCCGGGAAATAAACAAGAACTTGATAAACTCCTGGATGATATCATAGAAAAAGAAAAAGGGCAAATAAAAACAGAACTAGCTCAAAAAAACATTATAGGGGCAGTTGCTCCTCATGCAGGCTATGTTTTCTCTGCTTATCAGGCTGTACACGTTTTTCAGATTATGAAAGAACACTCCGTCCAATTTGATACCATATTCATAATTAATCCGAATCACAGCGGAATGGGAAATGAGGTAGCTTACGACGGAAATGATTACTGGGAAAGTCCGTACGGAAAGGTGGAAGTTGACAAAGACTTTGCAAATACAATGAATCTGCCGGTTTCCGAAATAGAACAAAGCAGGGAACACTCAGGGGAAGTGATGGTTCCGCTTCTTCAGCGATTTTTGGATTATGACTTTAAGATTGCTCCGATAACAATGACCATACAAACTCATTCAAATGCTTACGAATTAGCAAATGAGATTTTTAACGCAAACAAAAAACTCAACAAAAACATTTTCATCATTGCTTCTTCAGACTTTTCACATTTTGTAACTCCGAAAACCGGTGAAGAACAAGATCAGCTTGTAATTGATAAAATCAAAGACATTCATCCCGAAGAAGTAGAAAAAGTTATACGTAAGAATGGCATTTCTGTATGTGGTTACGGCCCAATTATGGCTCTGATGGAATATTCCCGGTTAGTCACAGAAAACCCGAAAAACGAAGTATTAAAAAAAGGATGCTCAGGTGATGTTATCCCTTCGAACGAAGTTGTAGATTATGTATCCTTTCTGTTTTATTCCTGAGAGTAAGCATCTAAACAAAAGGGATAATTAGATTTTTGTATATTCGCATTAAAAGCATTCCCACATGAAAAGCATAATAAACTGGCTGGAGCAACATCTGCAACCATGTTTTTACAAGGAAACACTGGGGTTTGAATGCCCGGGATGTGGAATGCAAAGGTCGCTTATAGAACTGCTAAAAGGAAATTTCATTCAAAGTTTAAAACTTTACCCTGCATTAGTACCAATTATTATATTGTTTATTTTTCTTATCTTACACATTTCTTTCAAAATAAAAAATGGTGCAGAGATTTTAAAATACATGTTCATTGGAAATATTAGTATTATTATGATATCCTATTTCATTAAATTAATCCACTAAAACTTAAAATTTATGGAAAACACAAACACAGAAAACCAACAAAAAGAAGTAATACAACCGCTCCCCAACTCAACTGCGGTTTTGGTATTGGGAATTGTTTCAATAGTAGCCGTATTTTGTACTTATGGAATTTTAGGTATTGCACTGGGAATTATCGGTCTTGTACTTGCAGGGAACCCAATGAACCTTTATAATGAACATCCGGAAAAGTATACAGAGGCTTCATACAAAAACCTAAAGGCCGGACGTATCTGTTCAATCATTGGTCTCAGCCTTGGAGGACTTTTTATCATATTAGGTATACTCGCATTTATCGGAATAGTAGGCGGCTTTTTTGCAGCCCTTCCATTCCTGGAGAATATGCCCGTTGATATGATTATGATGATG
>CAYFRV010000263.1:0-4282 GCA_964345495.1 uncultured Bacteroidales bacterium
TTATAATCGTCAGTTATGGTTCCGGTTCCGCTCTTAACCGTATAAGATACTCCAAGACTATTAACATTCTGGTCGGACCTTAACACTATTCTATTGCCTGAAATATCACCTATTACAGGGTCACTATCAAAACCCAAATTATAGAAGTTAGAAATACTGACACTGCTACTATCATTGGAATAAATATCAATATAAACAG
The DNA here is from genome assembly GCA_964345495.1 of uncultured Bacteroidales bacterium. Classification (GTDB taxonomy): domain Bacteria; phylum Bacteroidota; class Bacteroidia; order Bacteroidales; family UBA12077; genus JAGXLC01. The sequence goes on from CAYFRV010000263.1 coordinate 200, forward strand.
GATAACCAGAAGTACCCAGATCCTCACTTTCTTCCTCTGCTTTCCATTCACCCTCTAAAGCTTCTGCTATATCGACATTTCCTGTAAGCTCTTCTTCACAGGCTGATAAGAAAAACCCAATAACTATCAACCAGATACAGGGTCTCAGGTAATATAATTTGTTTTTCATTTGGATAAGGATTTGTTAACGTTTTAATTTTCAATAATATGTTTACGTCAATTTTAACATTTTAAGATACTAAATGCATGGAACCCTCATGATTTATTCATGAGCTTTTGTCCACATTTTGTGGATGAGGGTTTCATTAGAATATGGTTTTATTGTTATTAAAAAGGGTCGTTTTATTCATTGCCTCTTGTCTAGATGGTGTGGATCAGGGGTTAATATAACGCTTATTATTTTACGTAAACTCCGGATTGTTAGATTCACACCATTCCATATTTTTCGAATACTTTTTGAATTTTATCCAATAGCATATCCAAATTTATCGGTTTTGTAATGTAATCATCACAACCGGCCTCAATACTGCGGTTTTTATCTTCTGCCATTGCATGAGCAGTTTGGGCAATAACAGGCAAATCAGAGCGAATTTTTCTAATCTCCTCTGTTGCTTCATTTCCACTTATTCCTGGCAATTGAATGTCCATAAGGATTAAGGCAAGATCATCCGTTTGTTTGGTGATATCAATAGCCTCTTGCCCGTCTTTTGCTATAAGAATAGTTGCGTTTGTATCCTCAAGAATGGTTTCAAGGAATTTGCTGCTTAAAGGATCGTCTTCAACAATAAGAATCTTTTTATCAGACCAGTCATATTTCATATAGGGTTTATTTTTATTTTTATTATCAGGAAATTTAATAGTTTCTGTTGAGGTAGAATAGGGTAATGAAAAATAAAAAACAGTTCCTTTTCCCGCTTCTGATTTTAACCAAATTGAACCTCCCATTAGTTCTACCAGTCCTTTGGAAATTGACAATCCAAGGCCGGTCCCGCCATATTCCCTGGTAGATGAATCATCGGATTGCCTGAATCTTTCAAAAATCAGATCTTGTTTATCCTGCGGAATACCAATTCCGGTATCCTGAACAAAAAATATCAGGTTATTACGATTATCGTCAGTTTCATATCCTAATTTGATCACTCCCTTTTCCGTATATTTTATAGCATTTATCAGGATATAAGAAATAACTTGCTCCAGTCTGGTTTTATCTAACTTTATAACTGCTTCCGAATCATTCAATCCTTTTTCTAATTTAAATTCTACCTTATCTCCATGTTTTTCTTTGATTTTCTGTGAAAAATTCAAATATGTTTCATTCAGAAAATGATTCAGATTAAATTCTTTTATTTCAAGATTAAGTTGATTGGAATCTATTTTCGACAGGTCAATGATATCATTAATCACCTGTAAAAGATGATTTCCCCTGCTGTTAATTATTTCAATATACTCCTCCTGCTGATCTCTTGAGACAGAAGGGTTATTTAACAACCTGGAGAATCCAAGAATAGCATTCATGGGTGTTCTGATTTCATGCGACATATTTGCCAAAAATGCCGATTTCAGACGATCTGCTTCTTCAGCTTTCTCTTTAGCTTGTTTCAATTTCTCTTCAAATTCAATACGCTGGCTAACGTTTCTGGCGACACCCTGTATACCAACCACCTGATTATCTTTAACTACCGGACTGGTTGTTAATTCTATCCAAATTCTATCCTTATGCTTTGTAAGAATTTCAAATTTAAAACTATCGGTAAGCGGTTCCCTGGCAATTCTTTTCCTGACACGCTCTTCAATAAGTTGATGATACTCCCCGGCAACAAGATCATAAAAGCTTTTCTTCAACAATTCCTCCTGTTCATAACCTGTCATCAACTCGGCAGTCTTGTTAACAAATATAAAATTCCCCTTTAAATCTACCTGAAGAATAATGTCTTTTGTATTATTCAATACATATTGCAATTGAGCCTTAGACTCCTGAAGTGCTTCCTGAGCTTTCACCCTGTCCGAAATATCTCTGTAAATCCCATATACAGCTCTCTGTCTGCCTTCAACTTCAATGGGAGCTCCCAGAATTGAAACCTGAATTAACTTCCCGTTTTTGTGTCTTCTTACCGTTTCTGCCGAAATTCTCTGTCCTTTGGCTACAGCATCTGTTTTTTCAGAAGCCTCTTTGTATCTCTCTTCAGGAGAAATCAAATCATCTATGAACCTTCCTAAAGCTTCTTCTTTCGTATAACCAAATAAGCGAATAAACTCATGGTTAATATGCTCAACCTTTCCATTATTAGAGGTTATGACAATAGCTTCTGGTGAATTTTCAAATAATTTTTCAAGATATGCCTGTTCAACTTTTAATTTTTCTTCTGTCTCTTTTCGCTCCGTGATATCAACAGCCGAGCCAAGTACAACTTTTTTATTTCCCAGTTTAATGCTTATATTCGTTATTTCTATCCATTTCTCAGAATTATCTTTACTAATGATCTTAAATTCATAAGTAGGATTTTCACTCTCTCTTTCAAAACGAGCAAAGCCTCTCTGCTTTACAATGTCCCGGTGTTCTGGATGAACAACATCAAAGAACTTCATCTGTTTCAATTCTCCCGCTGAATAACCGGTAATTCTCTCTGTGGCAGGGTTCACATAAGTAAAAAATCCATTTTCATCAAAAGTATAAACAGCACTTTTCAAGTTTTCAGTTAAGGCTTTGAAAACACGTCTCTCATCATCTAAAAAATCAATACTTTCTTTCTTTTCTGTCAGATCATATCCTAAGATTGCCAATCCACGAACTTTTGAATTCTGGTATACAGGTTTGATTGTAAATTCAACCTTTGTATGATCTTCCTCATGCTCACTATTAAATTCAAGGGTTGGCTCATAGCCATTAACGGCCTGATTTAAGGACTCCTTCCATTTTGAAGAATATGGGGCTCTAAGCAAAGACAAAAAAGAAGAACCTATTTTCAAATCTTCCCTAAACTGGTAACCAATCTTTTCGCAAAACTGTTTATTTATTACAAGTGTTTCAAAATCAGCATTTAATACACATATATACTCACAAGAAGATTCAATAAGAATAGAAAGCAACTGGTTAATAAAAGGAGCATTTTCTCCCTTCAATTTTGCCTTTTGAGGGTCAGTTAGAAGATCTGTAAAATATTGGCTATCCTTCATGGGGCAAATATAAGAATAATATCATGCTCATTCAAAAACCTATAATCCAATACTCCTTTTTAAAGAAAAAATATAAGGTAAGGTAAAACAGCTAAAACAAGGTTTTAAGAAAAACAAAGACCTATTTTTTCATTAACTTTTTTATTGTAGAATTTCCAGGTGAATTAATTTCAATAAAAAACACACCTTCCGGCTGATCAGAAATATCAACATACATTTTGTCTGAATTGATAGACTTTGTAATTATAAGCTCGCCAATCAAATTGTAAACTTTAACATATCCATCAGCGTTATCCGTTTCAATGTAAAGTAATCCCCTCGTTGGATTGGGATAGATCTCAATGTTTTCAGAGATTGTAGAATAAATTGAGGTAGCTTCATCTTCAAAATTAGCTGTAAGCGTAATGTTTTCTGCAGGCATTGTATAGAATAATTCAGCATTCCGGCTTATCTCAACATCATCTGAATTTGTCCAGTTAACAAAGCTGTAGCCGTCATTAGCGCTTGCCTTAATATTCACTTCCACACCATTTCTGTAATCGCCACTTCCCTCTACAGTTCCACCTTCTACAGGATTTGTCTCCAGAATAAGCTCGTAAGTTTCTGATATCTCCCTAAAATTAGCTGTAAAGGTAAGGTCTGAATTCAGCATAGCAAATGAGGATTCTGCTTCAGTGCTGAAAATATTTCCACTTTCATCCATCCAGTTTATAAATTGCCACCCTTCATTTGCTTCGGCGGAAATGATTACATTCTGCCCCGCTTCATATTCGCCGCCACCGTAGACCTCTCCTCCTGTTTCGGGAACAGCTAATAGTACAAGATTGTATGTATTAATATCCTCCTCAAAGTTAGCCGTAAGCGTGACAGCGGAATCAGGCATTTCGTAGGTAAAAGTGGCGTCATTAC
>CAYFRV010000264.1:0-1112 GCA_964345495.1 uncultured Bacteroidales bacterium
GAATGCGTATCATAAAGCAATTGAAGGTTTGCAGAGAAAGTAGCATGAGAAAAATTCCTGGAATATTCCAAACCTCCTTCCACAATTTCTCTTTTGTGGATTTTTCTCTCGTCTTTTATTGAGTAGGACTGGTAGAGCGGATCACCAAACACGGATAAAAAATGACTCCCTCTCCAATAGCCAATATTAAAATTTAAACGGTCCAGTTCCCAGGTCAGTTTAGAATAGAAGCCCAGACCGCTTTTGTAAGGCTCATCACTCTTATCATTGAGCTTGTTAAATCCGGTTATGTAATTTTCCAGTTGTAGGGAATGGCCTTCTGAATTGAACAGGAATTCTGCTACAGCTCCAGTTGCTGAGTTAACTAAAGTAGAAACCGGTTTGTCATCAGTATCTATCTGCCCACCCCTGTGCCTGGTTATTACCTGAAAAGGCAAATATAACCTGAGGGTATTATTTTCCCTGAAAAGATGAGTTTTTGAACTCAGTCCGGTGACAAATCTTTCCTGAAATGGCGAATTCTGGTGAATAAAGCGCTGCCAATCCAGCCATAGATCAAATTCCACACTTTGCGACTGAAAAAGAAATTGTAAACCATACTGGGTCGGGTCAGTCAGCATAAGTTCAGGGTCGTACAAAGGCCTTATAAGCGAATGGTTTTTTGAATTATCGATAGTTCCAATCAGGAACAAGAAATTGGGATTAAACTTTTGATGAACAGTGAATACCGGTTTGATCTCATGAAATCCGTTATCACCAAATAATTTTAAAAAATGGGCGCCAGCCTTTATTTTAGTCTTTTCTGAAAGATGGTAATTAATCGTTGGAGTTGCGTTAAACCCTGTAAGCGTATAACCAGCTACAATATCATTAAAATATTCATTATTCTTGAAAAAATTGGTATTTGAGAATTCAAAATACAAAGTAGAAGAATCTTTCCAGGTGGATTCCGACTCATAAAAAGGTTTGGGTGAAAATTCCTGGGAATAGGTTAATTTTATTATTAGAAATAGAATGATAACGAGATAATAAAAGCGCATAGCGAATAAAAGTCATTAGAATTTTTAAAGATAAAAATTTATTATTTATTTAGGAGTTTCAATTAAAATAAA
>CAYFRV010000264.1:1212-4278 GCA_964345495.1 uncultured Bacteroidales bacterium
ATGAAAAATTATAAACTGCTGAATTTAATATTAGGCTGGGTTGTCTTCCTGGCTGCCGCGATTGTCTATTTGCTTACTATCGAACCTACAGCTAGTTTCTGGGATTGCGGTGAGTTTATTTCCACAGCTTATAAACTTGAAGTTGGACATCCGCCGGGAGCGCCGTTTTTTATGTTGCTGGGAAGGTTTTTTACGCTTTTTGCCGGTGGCCCTGAAAATGCTGCAATGTCTGTAAATGTGCTTTCTGCACTGGCAAGTGCTTTCACAATTCTGTTTTTGTTTTGGAGTATTACCCACCTGGCAAAAAAAGTTGTTGATAAATCTAACGAAACGCTTACCAGAGGCAATATTCTGGCAATATTCGGCAGTGGTTTGGTTGGCGCTTTGGCATATACTTTTTCTGATACTTTTTGGTTTTCGGCAGTGGAAGCTGAAGTTTATGCTACCTCTTCATTAATTACAGCAGTTGTTTTCTGGGCTATTCTGAAATGGGAAAATGAAGCCGATCAAAAACACGCTAACAGATGGCTTATTTTAATTGCTTATTTGGTGGGCCTTTCTCTTGGTGTTCACCTGCTTAACTTATTAGCGATTCCTGCAATCGTTTTTGTTTACTATTTCAGAAAATACAAAACGACTCCAAAAGGTGTACTTTCAGCAGCACTACTCTCTGTCATCATTCTTTTGTCAATAATGTATCTGATCATCTCAGGTGTGGTTTCTATTGGCGCTAAATTTGAATTGTTGTTTGTAAATGGATTCGGCTTGCCATTTAATTCGGGTATCCTGTTTTACGTTCTATTATTGATCGGTTTAATCGTATTTGGATTGTATTATTCCCATAAAAAAGGAAAATATATACTTAATACCGTAATATTAGGCATAACTGTGATTCTAATCGGTTATTCTTCTTATGCAACCATATTAATTCGCTCTAATGCTGATCCTCCAATGGATCAGAACAATCCTGAAAATGTATTTAACTTCCTGAGTTACCTAAACAGAGAACAATATGGAGACCGGCCATTATTTTACGGCCATTACTACAATGCACCTGTAGAGGAGAGAAAACAGGGCAAACCAGTGTATGCTCCCAGAAATGGGAAGTACAAAGTAATTGATTATAAAACTGACATCAAATACGATTCGCGTTTCACGGGATTTTTCCCCAGAATGTACAGCAGCGACAAACAGCATGTTGAAGATTACAAATCATGGGTCAATATCGATGGTAAAAAAGTTACTGTCAAAAACCGTCAGGGAAAGACGACTCAAAAAACTGTTCCTTCGGTTTCCGATAATCTGGCTTTCTTTTTTAAGTACCAGGTTGGACACATGTATTGGCGCTATTTTATGTGGAATTTCAGTGGCAGGCAAAATGATATCCAGGGGCATGGTAATGTTCGCGATGGAAACTGGATAAGTGGAATCCCTGCCATAGATAATCCCAGGCTTGGCGACCAGGATAATCTACCTGATCATTTGAAGAATAATCCCGCCAATAACAAATACTATATGCTACCTTTTATTTTAGGTATTATTGGTTTGATTTTTCATTATAAAAAAGACAAAAAAGATTTTACTGTAGTGATGATGCTTTTCATACTAACCGGAATAGCAATTGTGTTCTACCTGAATCAATACCCGCATCAACCAAGGGAACGCGATTATGCTTATGCCGGTTCTTTTTATGCCTTTGCAATTTGGATTGGTTTTAGTGTCATGGCAATATATCACGAATTTCGAAAGGGAATGCCGCAAAAAGTGGCTGCACTAACATCCGGAATAGTGCTTCTGGGCGTTCCGGCTTTAATGGCTTCGGAAAACTGGGATGATCACGATCGCTCTAATCGCTATACAACAAGGGATTTTGCCGTTAACTACCTGAATTCATGCCGAAAGAATGGAATCTTGTTCACCAACGGAGACAATGACACTTACCCGCTTTGGTATGCTCAGGAAGTCGAAGGCATCCGCACTGATGTCAGAGTAGCTAATCTGAGTTATCTTCGGGCTGGCTGGTATGTCGAACAGATGACACGCAAGGCTTACGAATCGGATCCCCTGCCTCTTACTCATGAAACGCATCAGCTGAAGAAGGGAAACCGGGATGTTGTTCCGATAATGAACCGCATCAAAGGGCCTGTTTCGATAGATAAGGTGATCGATTTCGTTGCCAGTGAAGATTCACGAACAAAAACGCAATCTCCTTTTGACCGGGATAAAAAGATTAGTTTCTTTCCTACAAATCATTTTAAACTTAAAGTAGATTCAGCAAAAGCTCTTTCGACAGGAACAGTAGCTCCTAAAGATTCCAGGCATCTTGTTTCTGAAATGAAATGGAAGCTCAACCAGCAATATTTACTGAAGGACGGTGTAACCATAATGGATCTGCTTGCAACAAATGATTGGGAGCGGCCAATACATTATGCTGTTACGGTTTCTGATAATAAACATTACAACCTGGGGAAATATCTTCAGCTTGAAGGACTTTCCTATCATCTGACGCCTTTGAAATTAAAATCACAGTCATCGGCCGGAGAAGTTAACACTGATCGTATGTATGATCTCTTTATGAATAAATTCAAGTGGGGTGGAATCGATGAACACGATGTTTATCTGAATGAAGACAACCGAAGGATGGTTAATAATTTCAGGAATCATTTTGGCCGCTTGGCAAGAGCTCTGGTCAAAGAGAACAAGCCAGATTCCGCGGAAAAGGTAATGGATTACTGCCTTGAAATTATTGACAATAAAACGCTTGCTTACGAATTTACATTGTTGCCTTTTATTGAAAGCTACTACAACATAGGCGAAGTTGAGAAAGCCAATCATCACCTGGAAATATTAGCTGAAAATTTAAATCAGGAGATGTCTTATTACACAAACCTGGGAAAAAGAGCAGCCCAGTTTTCAAGAGATATACGCCGAAACATGTATATTATCAAAAATCTGGCTGATACTGCTGAAGCTCATGGTCAGGATGAATGGAAAGAACGATTATTGACAAGTTATGATAAATATTTAAAGAAACTGGAACAAAATCTCAGGCTGATGCGATAATTG
>CAYFRV010000265.1:0-4221 GCA_964345495.1 uncultured Bacteroidales bacterium
AACAATAGAACAATGAGAACTCTATCAACTCAATTTGATTATTATTTTTTATACTTTTGTGCTGCAACTCAATACTTATTGTTATGGATTTTTTTGAAAATGAGAGTGTTTCTGAATTTATTAGTAGTGCCGCCGAATATTGCACTTTTCTGGAAAATACGCCCAATTTTTCAAAGACAGATTTTGTTAAACGAGCTGTTGAATTATTTTCGGCACTCTATTTTTACGGCAGCAAACTGCCTTCATTTGAGCTTGAAGTAGAAGCCCAGCTCGAGAAATTTGTGACGGAACTTGATTGGAACAGTATTTATGATAAAGTTAAAGAAAAGCTTGGCTATCATGATGAATATCTTGATTTGTATGATCCTGTGGCTAAAGAAGAGGAAGAGTTGAGTATTTTAAGCCTGGCAGATAATTTTGCCGATATTTATCAGGATCTTAAAGATTTTACAACAATCTATGGAATTGGTAATGAAGAAACGATGCAGGCCGCATTATGGGAGTTAAATTATAATTTTGAGCAATATTGGGGTCTAAAGCTTTTAAATGCCCTTAGAATATTGCATCGATTATTTTACAGTGACGATATTGATTTGGAAGAAGAGCAAGAAACTGGTTCTTCTGAAAATGAAAACCAACAAAGCAGAAACTGGTTATTTGACCAGAGAAAAGAGTAGAAAAAACAGCGATCTATGAGTTTCAGAGAAGAAATTTCAAACGAGGAAATTAAACAAATGCCTCGTAAAGTTTTTAACGGAGATATTCTTTTAATTGATACAGAAGAGAAATTGGAAATTGCCATTCCTTTATTAAGGGAATATTCTGTATTGGGATTTGATACAGAAACAAAACCATCTTTTAAGAAAGGAAAGCTAAATTCAACTGCCCTTTTACAGTTAGCTACAGAAGATAAAGCCTTTTTATTCCGGTTAAACAAGATTGGTTTTCCTGATCAACTTGTGAATATATTGGCAAATGAGAATGTTTTAAAAATTGGTGTGGCCATACGGGATGACCTGAAAGAACTGAAGCAGATCAAATCATTTGAGCCCAAAGGGTTTGTTGATTTGCAAGAGACAGCTAAGGATTTAAATATAAAGAATATAAGCCTGAAAAAATTAGCCGCCATTGTTCTTAATGTCAGGATTTCAAAATCGCAACGTGTCTCAAACTGGGAACAGGAAATCCTGAGTCCGGGACAATTAAAATACGCTGCCACAGATGCATGGGTGTGTTATAAATTGTACCAGAAACTTAAAAGATAAATATTTGTGTACTAATGGAAGAAATAAAAGTTATATTAAAGTCGGGAAAAGATCAATCTTTGAAGAGATACCATCCATGGGTCTTTTCTGGTGCAATAAAAAAAATTAAAGGAGAACCCGCTGAAGGAGATATTGTTTATGTCTACGACAACAAAGATGAGTTTCTTGGAATCGGTCATTATCAAATCGGAAGCATTGCCATTCGTATTATATCCTTTGAAGATGTTGCTATAGACAAAGATTTCTGGAAGAAAAAACTTCAACGAGCTGTTTATCTTCGGCAAAACCTTGAGCTACTTGGCAATCCTGAAACTACTGTTTTTCGCCTGGTAAATGCAGAAGGCGATGGTTTCCCGGGCTTGATTATTGATTATTATAATGGCGTTTTGGTTATTCAGGCGCATTCAATTGGTATGTACAGAAATATTGATTTGTTTTCCGAAATACTGCAAGAATTGTTTGAAAATCAATTAACTGCCATCTATAATAAGAGCGAATCAACTTTACCATACAAAGCTGACATTGATAGAAAAAATTATTATATATTTGATAAAGGAAAAACTTCCTCTGTAATGGAGAATGGTTTGTCTTTCGATGTCAATTGGGAAGAAGGCCAAAAAACAGGGTTTTACATCGATCAAAGAGAAAATCGTTTTTTGTTAAAACGGTTTTCAAAAGATAAAAAAGTTTTAAATTTATTTGGTTATACAGGAGGTTTTTCAATATATGCGCTGGCTGGTGGCAGTAAAAGTGTTGATACTGTAGATAGCTCGAAAAATGCAATTGATTTGGCTAATAAGAATGTTGAAAAGAACTTTGGTTCTGCTGCAAATCACAGGGGGATTGCTTCTGATGCTTTTGAGTATCTGAACAACGAAGATGTAGAATATGATGTGATGGTGCTTGATCCACCGGCATTTGCAAAACATCACAATGTATTGCATAACGCATTGCAGGGATATAAAAAATTGAACAGGAAAGCAATTCAGAAAATCAATAAAGGGGGCGTATTATTTACTTTTTCATGTTCACAAGTTGTGAGCAGGGAAAATTTTCGGAAAATGATTTTTACCGCTGCTGCCGGAACTGGTAGGCAGGTGCGAATTTTACATCAAATGGATCAGCCTTCTGATCATCCGATAAATGTTTATCATCCTGAGGGGGAGTACTTAAAAGGGTTGGTGTTGAAAATTGATTAACAGATCGGTTTGCTGTTTAATGCAAGAAAGCGGGTACTATATTTTTAACTATAAAATAATTTACTAATGAAGAGAATGTTTCTCTTATTTATTGCTTTTTTTCTTATCTCGGGTTCTTGTTTTTCCCAGTTTTTGTTTCCTGTTAATTACTATGAAAACGAAGGTGAAATACGCTATTGTCGGTTTGATGTGTCAGACAATAAGATCTACTGGCCTTTGGGAGAAAAAGGTCTGTTGATTTTCGATGCAACAGATGTCGAAAACCTGCAAAGATTGAAGCTTTACAGGCCCTATGAAATAAGAAGTTACAATAAAGAATATGGCAGTGCTAACGCTATAAGAGTTATTGATGAGAAAGCATATTTTGCTCACGGGGATTTAGGATTTGAAATCCTGGATTTATCGAATATTAATGATCCTAAAGTTTTGGGTAGCTATTACAGGCATTTGAAAATTTTTAATTTTAAAATTTTTAAGAACTACGCTATCCTCGCCCTTGATCGTATGGGGGTAGAAGTAGTTGAAATGAGTAATTATCAGAATATCAATTTGGTTTCGAGAAAGAACTTTAATGATGTTCATGTGAATAATGTTGCAATTTACCAGAATTATCTTTATGCTTCATCAGGAGTTTATGGGGTGAAAATTATTCCTTATGAAATGCCGCTGGAGGCTTTTAAATCAAGTGGTTTTGCCTCAAATTATTTAGCTGATGATGAGGTACATAAAATACTCGTACATGATGATCATGCGATTTTGGCCAATGATGCCGATGGTCTGATGATTATGGATTTAAGCCTCCCTGAACATCCTGCACCTGTTCAAACTGTTGAAACATCCGGGAAAGCCATGGATATATTTATCCGGGATAATTCTTTGTACGTTGCTACTACTAAAGGAATCGAGGTTTATGATATTAGCAATCTTGCAAATATTTATAAAATCGATCAATATTCTGATAATAGCCGGAAATTTCAAAAATTAGTTGTTGACGAGGGCTATTTGTATGCCACATATAAGAGCGGATGGTTATTCTGGAAGAAGTATGGAATGATGATCTTTGCTGTTGAATAAATTAGCTGCTTATTGACAACTTAGTAAATAGATGAATCATCGAAATATTAGATCAGATAACTAATTTCTTAAATAAAAATATAACAACTATGGATATCGACAAAGCTTATGAACTACTTGATCAATATCTTACTGATGAGAAGATGAAAAGTCATTGCTATGCCTCTGAAGCGGTAATGAGAGCGCTGGCAAAGAAGCTGGGCAGAGATGAAGAAAAGTGGGCATTGGCTGGTCTGCTGCACGATATTGATGCCGAGAAAACAGATAAAGATCCGCAAAGGCACGCCCTTGAAGCAGAATCCATATTGAAACCTTACGGCATTGATGATGATATCATAGATGCCATCAAGATGCATAATGAAGAAGCCACAGGCAAAGAAAGGGAGACCGAGTTTCAGCATGCCCTTGCTGCCGGAGAAACGATTACAGGATTAATTACAGCCACTGCCTTAGTCTATCCGGATAAAAAGGTAACGAGCGTTAAGCCGAAATCTATTCGGAAACGAATGAAGGAAAAAGCCTTTGCCGCTTCGGTCAATAGAGATACAATTCGCGAGTGTGAAGAAATAGGCATACCTCTTGACGAGTTTATAGATTTATCACTGAATGCCATGAAAGAGATTGATACGAAAATTGGGCTGTAACCAAATGAAAGAATGAAAGCCGCCAGGCGGCTGGACTAC
>CAYFRV010000266.1:0-4212 GCA_964345495.1 uncultured Bacteroidales bacterium
GCGGAGCTCTGATCTTTGAAACACCACCACTTGAGGAAACTTTGGAAATTATGGGCGCACCGGTTTTCAACCTTGAATTTTCATCCAGTGAACCCATCGCTATGGTAGCTGTTCGTTTATCGGACGTTGCCAGGGATGACAAAGCGACCCGCGTCACTTATGGCTTACTCAACCTATGCCACAGGGAAAGTAACGAATCGCCGGAATTACTGAAACAGGATCATCTATACAAAGCACAAATCGAATTGAATCACATTGCCCAGAGCTTTCCGGCCGGCAACCGACTGAGACTTTCTATATCCACATCTTACTGGCCTTTGGCATGGCCACCTCCTAAACCTGTTCGGCTTAAAGTTTATACTAAGAATAGTAATCTTGAACTTCCTGTGAGGAAACCCCAAAAAGCAGATCAAAATCTTCGTCCATTTCAGGAACCAGAGGGCGCTTCAGCAATAAACACAAAGCAAATGGAGCCTAAAAGCCACAGATGGAGAGTAATACGAGACCTGGCAGAAGAAGAGTCCACCATGGAAGTAATCATTGATAATGGGACGCTTCATTTCGAAGATATAGACTGGACTGTGACAAATTGTGCAAAAGAATGGTACACATTTCAGCGTAATAATTTTACATCTGTGAGAGGCGAAACTCTTTGGGACAGGAGATTTCAGAGAGGAGATTGGGATGTTGAAATTGTTACAAGAACAGTGCTTACTTCATCTGAAACTCATTTTAGAGTGCATGCAGAACTGGATGCATGGGAAAAAGATGAAAGAGTGTTTTCCCGAAACTGGCAATACGATATTCCCCGCGATCACATCTAAGCCGGTAATAAAAAAATGTGGAATTTGATGCTAAATGGAACTTCTATAAGACAAAAGAAGCTAATTCTTCTAATGAATTGAAAATGATTTTAGCAAAATATAATTTGCCGATAGGAAGTTCTAATTATAAAGATTATTCCGTATGGCTTTATCCCGGATTTTATACTATAATTTCAAACTTAACCAAAATCTGCGTAAAGACAGGCATTCGATCTTAAAACAACAGAAAGCTAAACTTCGAAAGCTCCTGAAGTATGCCATGAAATATTCCAATTTTTATCGGAAATATTATTCAGATAATGGAATAAGCTTTAACGATTTGGAAAATATCAACATTGATAATTTACCTACAATTGATAAAAAAATGATGATGGATAATTTTGACGACCTGGTAATTCCCAAAGAAATTACAAAAAACCGGGTGGAAAATTTTTTGGAATCATCGCCATATCCAAATACAACTTTATTTACCAAATACCATATAATACATACCTCAGGTACCACCGGGGAAATTGGATATTATCTCTATAATCAACGCGAATGGGATTTTATAAAGGCAATTTCACTACGGATTTTCCCGGTTTTTGGATTAAAACCCAAAAAGTATGTCTTTGTTGGAGCAACTGACGGTCATTATGCAGGGGTAAGCCTGTTTCTGAGCCCTGTTAATTTTCCGGAACAGTTCTTTTATCGTGACTATCTTGTGTTAGATATTAATTATCCCCTTGAGCAATATATTGATATTCTGAACAGAATTAATCCGGATATTATTACAGGATACCCTACTGGCATCGGGAGGCTGGCAGAAATGCAAAAAATTGGCAAGCTCTCTCTCAGCCCTAAAGCAGTTGTCTGTGGTGGGGAACCTACTACAAACGAAACAAAAGAACAGATAGGAGAAGTATGGAGTTGTGAACTTATAAATTTTTATGCTGCATCTGAATCTCTCATATTAGGAGTTGAACGCACAGATTTAAGAGGATTTTACCTGTTTGATGATGTGAATTATATTGAATTTGGGGAAGATCATATTCTATTAACAAATTTATATAATTATACACAGCCGCTAATCCGCTACCGTATGAATGATGTCTTAATTCCACAGAAAGAAGGAGGTATGTGGCCATTTACTAAGATTAAACACGTTATTGGACGACAAGAGGAATTACTTTGGTTCATCAATCAAAAAGGGGATTTTGATTTTATTCATCCGATAGTTATTGTGGAGTTTCATGTTAAAGGACTAAATAAACATCAGGTAATCAAAACAGGAAACACCTCCTTCATATTTAAAGCTGTTATTTCGCAGCAATTTAGAAAAGACCAGGTAATAAATAAGATCAATGAAAGATTAGGTGAAATATTGAAAAAAAAAGAAATGCTAAATCTCAGTTACCATATCAAAATGGTTAACGATATCAAGAATGATCCAAAAACTGGAAAATTCAATCTGATCCTTTGAAATAGAAATTGAAAATTATAATCAAAAGCCAGATTTGCTGTTTTAAATTTTAGAATTATATTCACAAAAAGAAAAGTTATGGTATTAGAAAAGAAAGTAATCAAATGCAAATTGTCTCCTTTACGAAAATCGAATTTACTGAATCCTGAATAAAGTATCTTTATGGCTATGAAAGTGGCTTTACATACACGTGGATGCCCGTTAAACTTTGCCGAAACATCAACTTTGGCCAGAAAATTTCTGGAACAAGGATATGAACAGGTAAGTTTCAAAGAAAAGGCTGATATTTATGTGATTAACACCTGCACTGTTACCAGCAATGCAGATAAGCAAAGCAAAAAGGACATTAAAAAAGCAAGAAACCTAAATCCAAAAGCTACCATTATTGTAGTGGGCTGTTATGCTCAGTTGTATCCTGAAAAAATTGCTGCAATAGAAGGTGTAGATATTGTTCCGGGCAACTACGGTAAATTTAACCTCCCCGAATATATTGAAAAGTACAAGAAGGATGAAACACAGCAAACGCATACATCTCAGCCTGAAGACTTAGAAAAAATCCATCATTCCTATTCTATGGGTGACCGCACACGCTCATTCCTCAAAGTGCAGGAAGGATGCGACTATGGTTGTTCTTATTGTACCATTCCTTTAGCGCGTGGAAGAAACCGAAACCAAAGTATCAAAAGTCTTACAGAGCAAGCGCGAACCATTGCAAACTCGGGAATAAAAGAAATCATTCTTACAGGTATAAACATAGGAGATTTTGGAATATCCACCGGTGAAACATTTCTGGAATTAATTAAACAACTTGAAAATGTTCCGGGTATTGAAAGATACCGCATTGCTTCGATTGAGCCCAACCTATTGAATGAAGACATCATACGCTTTGTATCTCAATCCGAAAAATTTCTCCCCCACTTTCACATTCCCTTGCAATCGGGTTCTAATGAGATACTGGCAAAAATGAATCGAAGGTACAACCGGGAATTTTTTCAGGATAAAATACAACAAATCAAAAAACACATTCCGGATGCTTTTATCGGGATAGATGTGATCGTTGGTTTTCCCGGTGAAAACGAAGGAAAATTTATGGAAACCTTGAAATTTCTTCAAAATCTGGATGCCAGTTTTTACCATGTATTTCCATATTCCCGAAGACCTAATACCTCTGCCGCCAGCATGAAAGCGCAGGTTCCCGCTGAAGAGAAAAAACAACGATGTGAAAAATTACAAAGCCTTGCTGAAATGAAAAAAGAGACATTCTACAGGCAACACCTGGGAGAAAAAAGAGAAGCACTCTTTGAAAACCACAATCAGGATGGAAAAATATTCGGGTATACCGACAATTATATCAGAATAGAAAAAAATTACAACGCCGGATGGGCAGGAGAAATAAAAAAAGTCATTCTGAAACAAATTAATAACCAGGGAAACGTAGAGGCTGAAATCTGCGACGAACGATAATTTTATCTATAAATTAAGATATCAAATCGACTATAAATTTCCTGAATGCGGAATTCTGAATTGCTGTAGCAATAAAAAATATATGGGAAAACAACGTCAATTCCATCTAAGAATATGATTCAATTTTCTTGACGATACTTGCTTGTATAATCAATTACTAAAGTTACGAAGCTATATAATTTGTTTAAACAAAGAAAAACTATATTAATTCAAGAAGCAAAACAGAATTGGCGTATAGTAAACACATAAGTTTAGGATTCCCGTTCAGTAAAAAAGATTAAAAGATTTTTTAATCTCTGAATCTTTTATTTTCTTTGTGCGTACATTTACGAAATACAAATAATAAACAAAAACAGAACAATATGGAAATCAAAGTATTAGGAACAGGATGCCCAAAATGCAAGGCTCTGACAAAAGCTGTAGAAGAAGTAATAACTGATGCAGGAATAGATGCTTCAGTAA
>CAYFRV010000267.1:0-4207 GCA_964345495.1 uncultured Bacteroidales bacterium
AAAATTGACGGCAATTTTAAAATTCACCTCTACTCCTGAATTTGCCCGGTTTGCCATTAAATTCCGGTCTTACCTTTTATTTATCTCAAAGATAGATTTTCTGTCCAGTTCTTTCCATTTCTGAATCGATATTTCCCTGATGAATGACCAGTATTTATCCGTTTTCATTCCATATTCATCTACTCCTTGCCTGATGATGCCTTTTATTTTTTTATAGATGTGACTCTCCAGGTTTACTTCAATGGTTTGACCTTTATAGGTTGCCAGAATCATTGGAAATGGTGCTGGTTCTTTGAGCTGGTAGTTTCCATTTCCTACAGTGCTTCCTGTAGCTACCTGGATGCCGTCATTCATACAACTTATTGGTGGGTTTGTTCCTATATAAGACTCAATTTCTACTTCTCCGGGATGAGCACGGAAATAATCCAATATCCGTACTCCCATTTTCGCGCCAATAATCGAATAAACCCCCAAATGGTGATGCATTTCATTTGTGATAACTACGGCCTCCCATTCCCGGATTCCATGGTTTTGGATAATTTCATCAATGTGCGGTGCTAAGTCTTCCTGGTAGTAGCGGGAGTCTGTGGGAACTGTCTTCAAAACAGTGCGGCTTCCTTTATTGTAATTATTTAATGTTTCCAGAATCTTATCATGTACCATATCTTTGTCTTTTAGTTGAACAATATTCCCAAGGGTATCTTCCGGGTTTTTGTTTATTTGAAACAGTTCCGGATAAAAATAGAACATGGCTGTGAGATCATCCCAAATTTTAAGATGAGTGTCTTCAATTTTATCCATTAAAGAATCTGAGGAGTGTGTTTGATATATTTTCCGGGCATAAGGAGAATTTATTTTCCCGATCTTTTCTAATAATGATTGATCAAAATCTACGGGTTCCTCTCCTGCTTTAATCCGGTAAATCGGAATTTGTGCGTTAAGCAGGTAGTCACCTGAAAGGCAATCCATCCCATAGTTTGTCCATTTGTTATCGGGCTGGCACTGATCAAACCAGATGATCCGGTTGATTTCTTTTTTTATGGAAGGTTCCATTATTATAGCATTCGCAATATTGGTCAGGGGACCCATACAAATAATATCCACCGGTTGCTCTTCCTTAGTTATAGTTTGTACAAGAAACTCTTTAATTTCAGTGGGCTGAGAATAGCTAATTAATGGTTCGCCCCATTGCACACCTTTGGCTATATCCCGCCAGTCAGGCGCTTCATTTTTAGAAATAATGCCCTGTGAGGAAGGGATTCCTTCATGGCCCATATCTTTCAGCAATGCCTGGATCTTCAGATAACCTTCTTCCGGTTCTATTACCCCGTCTGCTGAAGTGATAGCTATAATATCTGTCTCCAGGCCGGAAAGAAAGTAATTTATGGCCCTAAGGTCATCTGGTGCACAGTCGGTGTCAATAATAACAGGATTTTCAGAAGGTTCCCCTGCAAAATTGTCCATTGGTAAATAAACCAATATTGTAAGTAAAATAGAAAAAAAGTAGAATTTCATTGCTTTCCTTTAAAAATTAAAATTTATACCTCCGAAAAATGTAGCTTTTGGCATCGGATAGCCGTATTTTATGCTATAGTCAGAGCCTGTAATATTTTCCGCACTAATAAAAAGCTGATTGTTTTGTTTAAGTTGATAGCTCACCTTACCATTTAATGTTGTGTAAGTTTCGGTGACCGGATCTGACAATCCATAAGATTCAAGCCCCTGGGTGATTGTATAAAGATCGTTTATATGTTCTACATCCAGATGAATATTAAACGCGCCGGTGCTGTAATTAATTCCAAAATAGAACTGATGTTTTGGCGCTGCCAGAATTGGATCGTCAAGATTCAGATAAGTATAATTTGTATGTAAGTCCAGGTTTTTATTGAATGCATATTTTAAAGCCGATTCAATACCGGATTTCTTAAATTCACCGGAGTTTTTAAATTTTCCAAAATTTACACTTTGGATAATGTTATCGCCACGAGATACAAAGCCCGTGATTTCCATTTTCAGATTTAGCCTGGGGAAAGTCTGAAGAAAACTCATCTCATAATTCATCATGCGTTCCGGCTTCAAATCTTTATTGGCTCTCCCAAAAAGGTAAAGCTCCATCATAGTAGGGCTGCGAAAACCTTTGGCAACAGAACCTTTTAATGTAGTATTTGTAAACGGATGATAAGCAACACCTGCTTGCGGAACCCATTCCATGCCATATAGGTTATGGTTTTCCATTCTGATTCCTGAATTGACAACCAATTTGTTGAAAAACCGGTGCTGAATTAAGGCATAAGCTGCTAATTCATTGATGGTTTTATCTCCGAACTCAATTCCTGCATTGGTGTTCTCTGCAAAACCTCCGTAATTTTTATATTCTGTTCCAACGGTGATCTGATTTTGTGGAAAAAGATTGAATGATTCATATAGCATAACACCCGAGAGATGATCCGTTGAATGAAAACCATCTGAAATTTCGTGTTCTCCAAAGTTGTGATATAGTTTTATTTCTCCCTGTGCATTATCATAATTGTTTTCAAGCGTCAGGGAAGTTCTCCCGCGCTGTATATCTATAAATTCACCGGTTGTTTTCATTATAGGCCCCGGATCCTGTGATTCATATTTTGCAATACTTACATCGGCTTTTAATTTAAAATGCTCGTTTAAATTGTAAGATGTTTTCAGGGCTCCATTGATAATATTAAATTCTGAATTATCCCTGTGACCCTCGGTTTCATCATAGTTCAATGAACCCATAACACTGAAATCACCTTTTTTATATCCTGCTTTGGTAGAGTGTTTCAGGGTGTTGTGGGAGCCATACATCAGTTTCGAATTTGACCGGAAACCATCGCTTTTCTGTTTTTCAGTAATTAAGTTTATAACTCCGCCCATCGCATTGGAACCATAAAGAATAGACGCAGGGCCTCTTATGATTTCTACTTTTTCAATATCAGAGGTTACGTACGCATCGGGCAGAGGGTGACCGAATATTCCCATAAACTGAGGATGACCGTCAATAAGCATCAACACCTGATTATTAGGGGTGCTAGAACCTGTTCCTCTTATGTTTATCTGCCCGGCTGAACCCTGAGATAAACCAAATCCCGTAACTCCTCTTTGAGTGACAAAAACACCAGGTGTCTTTTTGCTAATCAAGGGGAGGATATTTGTCTCATTCGTTCTTTCAATTTCTTGTTTACTTATTGTGGAAACACTTAAAGGTACATTACTTTTGGCAACCTGAATCCGGTTACCGGTAACCACAACTTCTTCAATATCTATTGTATCCTGGGTTAAAGTTTGTGCATACGTGTAGTTTGTTAATGCTAAAAATAATACCAGTATAATTTGTATTTTTTTCATTTTCATAGCCTGTTTGGTTTTAACTCTGATACAATCATATTTTTCACCAAAATAAGCAAAAAAACCTGAAGTTTGAAATGATAACTGATTGATTTTAAAGAAAGATAAGAATCAAAACATTAAGTCTTTTCTTAATATGATTTATAACATTTGTTATTTGCTTTAAAACTGTTTTACTTTTGGGCTTAAAAATTGAACTTATGAAGACAATCTTAGTTTTAGGAGCCGGCCTTTCAACATCGAGTTTGATTAAATATTTACTGGACAATTCGGAAACTCATGACTGGAAAGTTATTATTGGTGATATATCCAAAGATGCAGCCAATAAAAAAGTTAATGATCACAAAAATGGCGAAGCCGTGGAGTTCGATGTCTTGAATGAAGAACAGAGACGAAATGAGATTAAACGCGCTGATGTGGTAATCTCCATGTTGCCTGCCAGAATGCATTACTGGGTGGCGAAAGACTGTGTAGATAACAAAGTACACATGGTTACTGCTTCTTATGTGTCTGAAGACATTAAAGATTTGGAAGAAGATGCAAAGAAAAATGGCGTATTGTTGCTAAATGAACTGGGAGTTGATCCGGGAATTGATCACATGTCTGCGATGCAGGTTATTGATAAAATCCGGGATATGGGCGGACAAATAAAAGCTTTTGAATCTTCTACAGGAGGATTGGTTGCACCGGAATATGATGACAATCCATGGGGATATAAATTCACCTGGAACCCAAGAAATGTTGTTGTTGCAGGACAGGGCGTTTCACAATTTCTGCATAAAGGGGGAATAAAATATATTCCTTATCATAAGCTATTTAAACGAACCGAAAAAATTACAGTACA
>CAYFRV010000268.1:0-4158 GCA_964345495.1 uncultured Bacteroidales bacterium
TCCCAGTGCAGCATCATTTTCAGTCTTCTTTCTGCCTCTTCTGTTCCGTCCAGAACCATTCCAAAACCGCCGTTCATGACTTCGCCCCAGCCGACGCCTCCGCCATTGTGTATCGATACCCATGTGGCACCACGGAAGGAGTCGCCAATAACATTTTGAACCGCCATGTCAGCAGTGAACATGGAGCCGTCATATATGTTTGAAGTTTCCCGGTACGGGCTGTCAGTTCCGGAAACATCGTGGTGGTCTCTTCCAAGAACAATCGGTGCAGAGATTTTACCTTCAGCAATAGCATCATTGAATGCTTTGGCAATTTTAATCCGGCCTTCAGAATCTGCATAAAGAATTCGGGCTTGTGAACCTACCACAAGCTGGTTTTTTCCCGCTTCTTTGATCCAGTGGATGTTGTCCTCCATTTGCCCCTTGATTTCCTTCGGAGCCTCCTGTGCAATTTCCTCCAGCACATCGGCCGCGATCTTGTCCGTAACCTCGAGGTCTTTTGGATCGTTGGAAGTACAAACCCATCGGAACGGACCAAAGCCATAATCGAAGAACATTGGGCCCATGATGGATTCAACATAAGAAGGATACAAGAAAGAACCATCTTCTTTTGTGATTTCAGCACCTGCCCTGCTGGCTTCTAACAGGAATGCATTTCCATAATCCCAGAAGAACATGCCCCTGTCTACCATTCTGTTGATGGCATTAACCTGTCTTTTCAGCGATTCATGAACTTTTTTCTTAAATTTTTCAGGTTCCTCGGCCATCATTTTGTCCGCTTCCTCCACTGTAAGTCCGGCAGGGTAATATCCGCCGCCATAAGGGTTATGAAGCGAAGTCTGGTCAGAGCCCATGTCTACATGAATTTCTTCCTCAACCAGCTTTTCCCAGAGGTCTACAATGTTTCCCTGGTAAGCCATGGAAACTGCTTCTTTATTTTCTACAGCTTCGCGGAAACGGTAGACCAGTTGTTCAAGGTCTTCATAAATTTCATTAACCCAGCCCTGCTGATAGCGTTTTTGAGAAGCTTTGTGGTTTACTTCTGCTACAACACAGATTCCGCCTGCAATAACAGTGGCTTTTGGTTGAGCGCCGGACATTCCGCCAAGCCCGGAAGTAACATAAACCTTGCCGGAAAGGTCTTCTTCACCTTCTTTTAATGTCATCCGACCGGCGTTGAGCACGGTAATGGTTGTTCCATGGACAATTCCCTGTGGGCCAATGTACATGAACGACCCGGCAGTCATCTGTCCGTATTGCGTAACGCCCATTGCGTTGTATTTTTCATATTCTTCTTTGCTGGAATAATTCGGGATCATCATTCCGTTTGTTACCACAACTCTCGGGGCATCCTTATGAGAGGGAAATAAGCCCATTGGATGGCCGGAGTAGAGAACAAGCGTCTGTTCATCCGTCATTTCCGCCAGGTATTTCATGGCCAGTCTGTATTGTGCCCAGTTCTGAAATACAGCGCCGTTCCCACCGTAAGTGATCAGTTCATGCGGGTGCTGAGCCACAGCCTGGTCGAGATTGTTGCTTAACATAAGCATGATAGCTGCCGCCTGTTTTGATTTGTGTGGAAATTGATCTATTGAACGGGCGTGGATTTCATAATCCGGTCGAAACCGATGCATATAAATTCTGCCGAACCGCTCCAGTTCCTCCGCGAATTCCTTAGCAAGCACTTCGTGGTGTCTGGTGTCGAAATAGCGCAACGCGTTTTTCAGCGCCAGCTTTTTCTCTTCTTTGGTTAAAATATCTTTTCGCTTGGGAGCATGGTTAATGTTGCGGTCATACGGTTTGGGTTCCGGTAATTCATCAGGAATACCCTCCATTACAGCCTTTTTGAAATCTTCTGTATTCATGGTTTTTGTCATTTTTTCTTTGGATTTATGGAACGTAAAATTACAACAATCAATTGATTTTTTCTAAGAATATTTATATTTCAAATTTAGTTAGTAATTTATGAATGTTATTTTTAATTTTTAGAATATGCTTTAAACAAAAAAACATACTAAATTTGAAGTCATAAAATTTTAAATACGTTATGTTATGAAAATAAAAAAGTCATGGATAGTCATCGGGGTTATTGTAATCCTTGCCCTCATTCTTTATGGTTCCATTAAGAACACTTATAACAAAATGGTTGAGATGGAACAGAATGTGGAATCTCAGTGGTCTAATGTTGAGAATGTTTATCAGCGCAGAGCTGATTTGATTCCGAATTTGGTTAATACTGTTAAAGGTTATGCCGAACATGAGCGGGAAACGTTAGAAAGTGTGATTGAAGCCCGTTCAAAAGCTACTTCAACTAATATTGATGCTGGAAACTTATCGCCGCAAAAATTAAAACAATTCCAGCAAAGCCAAAGCGCTTTAGGTTCGGCTCTTTCTCGATTGATGGCTGTTGTAGAAAGATATCCGGATCTTAAAGCCAATGAAAATTTCAAACAGCTTCAGGCTCAGCTTGAAGGTACGGAAAACCGGATAAGCGTTGAGCGCCGTAAGTTTAATGAAGCTGCGAGGTCTTACAATACTTACATCAACCAATTCCCGCAGAAAATGTATGCAAACTTGTTTGATTTTGAAGAGAAAGCCTATTTTGAATCCCAGGAAGGAGCTGAAGAAGCGCCGGACGTGGAGTTTTAACAATTTAACAATAGTACAATAGAACAATTAAACAATATTCAAATGAACCCTTCAAATTTTTTTACTAAAGAGCAGAAAAAACAAATTACCGATGCAATAAAAGAAGCTGAATTGAATACTTCTGGTGAAATTCGCCTGCATGTGGAGAAGCGCTGTAAGATTAATGCTCTGGATCGTGCCGCTTACATTTTTGATAAGTTAAAAATGCATAAGACGGAAAAACGAAATGGTGTTTTGTTCTATCTTGCAGTTGATGACCATAAATTTGCAATTCTTGGAGATGCCGGCATCAACCAGGTAACTCCGGAAAATTTCTGGGATGAAATTAAGGATATTGTATTGGATTATTTCAAAGAAGGAAAATATGCTGACGGTCTGGCAAAGGGTATCCGGATGGCTGGTGAAGCACTGAAAGAACATTTTCCTTATCAAACTGATGACGTTAACGAACTTTCCGACGATATTTCTTTTGGAAAGCAATAAAAAATTTAAAGATTATGAGAAAGTACTTGAAATATATCGCAGCAGGCCTGATGTTGTTCTCCTTTGTGACAACTTTTGCTCAGGAGGGAGATTTTCCTGAAAGGCCCCAACCACCGAAAATTGTAAATGATTTTGCTGATATTCTTTCTAAAACAGAGGAACAGCAATTAGAACAAAAGCTTGTAAGGTTTGACAGAGAAACTTCTTCGCAGATAGCTGTGGTTACGCTGAATGACTTGCGTGGCTATGCCATTGATGATTATGCATTCAGGCTAGGAGAGAAGTGGGGAATCGGAATGGCGGAAAAAGATAATGGAATTCTTATGTTGATCAGTCCTGAAAGGCAAAAGGTGACTATTGCTACAGGTTATGGATTGGAAGGAGCTGTACCTGATGCTACCGCACAGCAAATTATTGACAATGAGTTGGCTCCAAATTTTAAAAATAATGATTACTATAAAGGTTTAGATCAGGCTACAAGTGTTTTATTCGATTTAACAAGAGGAGAATACACAGCTGAACAATACCGGGAAAAAACCGGCGGAGGTGAGAAGTCTAATGCTCCCTATCCAATAGGTATTGTCTTTTTGCTGATTATTATCTTTTCTGTAATTGGCCGTATCAAACGTGCCCGCCACTATTCGATGGGACATGGGGTTCCCTTTTTGGTTGCACTGACTATGCTAGGTTCAGCCTCTCATCGTCAACATGGATCTTTTGGTAATTTCAGCTCCGGTTCCGGTAGTTTTGGCGGAATGGGAGGTGGCGGTGGTTTCGGCGGCTTCGGAGGCGGAAGCTTCGGAGGCGGCGGAGCTACCGGCGGATGGTAAATTTCCCAGTTTTCGATAATATTTCTGAACTCCGGCAAATTCATTTTGCGCCGGAGTTTTTTTTATTTCATTCTATTGTTCTATTGTTAAATTGTTCTATTGCTTTGGGGGAATAATTTTGCAATACTGTCCGATTAAAACAATTCAAAATATGGTAAACATTAGCTATTACTTATGTTGATATAATTTCGCACCC
>CAYFRV010000269.1:0-4154 GCA_964345495.1 uncultured Bacteroidales bacterium
ATCCTTACCAACCACATATACTTCCCGGAAATATAGAGGCAATCCATTATGATTACGGCGGCGAAGATGTTGCCTATCATGATTTGGAAAGCACGAATCAGGGGGACGGCCCGAGGCAGGATAATGGAGTGGACACTGAATACAGCGAGCCAAATGGCAATGTAGGCTGGATTGAAACTGGTGAATGGCTTGAATATTCGATTGAGGTACAAGACACTTTATTTGTAGAGTGCGACTTCCGTACAGCTTCTTTAGGAGGTGGTGGTCCTTTATCTGTTTTAATAAATGGCAAGAAGCAACTCACAGATGTAATGATACCTGATACAGAAGGCTGGGCAAATTTCATCACTCAGGATATTGGAGGTTTTTTACTTACTCCGGAAGATACTCTGTTAAGAATAGAAGCTGAAGGAGGTGGATTTAACCTCGGCAGGATGCAGTTCAAAGAAGGAGAAGTTACCGGACTGGAGAAGACTTCTGAAAAGGCTAATTTGAATATCTATCCAAATCCTGTTGAAAACAGATTAGTAATTGAAGCCCCCGGACCAATGCATTCTGTTGAGGTTTTGAATATGCTGGGGGTCAGATTAAAGCATAAAAACCTTCCTTCGCAAACAAAACAATTCGTATTAGACTTACCCGGTTTAGAGCCCGGCATGTATATAATAAGAGTAAAAACAAGAACTTCAGAATTTCTCAGTAGACAATTCCTGAAAAGATGACAAAGAGCGTGGATAATTAATTAATGCATAAAAGTGAATTCTGTTTTAAAATAGGGTTATTAAATTTTATAAGTACTATAAAAAATATTTAAATTATCGGAATCTAAAAAATACAAACTTATGGCAATAGCAAAATCATACAACAGAAATTTTGTAATTTTAATAGCCATAATTACAGCATTTTTGCAATTGTTTTTCAGTTCCGATACCGATGTAATTTTGTTAATTAAATCAGAAACAGAAGGTTAACCTGATACGTGGCATATAACAACCATTCATGAAGAAAAATTTTTAACTATGAAACTGTCTCAGATAAAAACAAAATTAAAGCAAGAACCCCTACTTTTTTTATTACCTGTAATAGGTATTATTTTTATTGGACAAGCTTTTCTTCAACATAACATTCTCCAAGCTGATCCAAAAAACGATAGTTTTATCTGGATTATTGAATTATTGGGTTTCTTGGTTATAGGTCTTCTTGTTTGGTCTGTGTTCAGGTATTTAACCAAATCAATAAAGTCATTTAGTTATTACATGGAAGATATGGCTAGTGGGAATATTGAACGTTCCGGCAAATTTAAAGCAGATAAAAATGATATATGGGCTCGTATGGCTGATTCACTGAATCGCTTTTCGGATCATTATAGAGAAAAAATACATTTTGTCTCTGAAATTGCCGAAGGCAATACCGAGGTTTCTCTACAGCAAGAAGATGAAAATGACCATCTGGCTCAGGCTTTACTAAAAGTCAGAGATAGCTTGAAAGAGGCAAAAGAAGAGAGGGAGCGAAGAGAAATAGAAGAGAAAAAGAGAAGATGGGTTAACGAAGGAATCGCAAAGTTTGCAGATTTAATCAGACGAAACCATGAAAATTTGGAGGAACTGAGTTATTCAATCATCAGTGAACTAATACAATATCTTGGTGCAAACCAGGGAGGTTTGTTTCTTTTAAATGATCATGACCAGGAGGATCCGGTTTTTGAACTGAAAGCGGCTTATGCTTTTAACCGCAGAAAATACTTAACAAAACAAATTAAGTTTGGGGAAGGGCTGGTAGGTACCTGTGCACTTGAAAGAGAATACATCTATATGACAGAAATTCCGCAGGATTATATTAAGATCACTTCGGGATTAGGGGACGCTAATCCTGATAGTCTGCTGATTGTTCCCCTTCAAACAGATGAACAGGTAGAAGGTGTTATAGAAATTGCTTCTTTTGGAAAATTAGAGTCCTATCAGATTGAATTTGTGAGGAAAGTGGCAGAAAGTATTGCTTCCACCATCTCATCCACAAAAATCAATATGAAAACCAATCAATTACTTCAAAAATCTCAGCAACAGGCCGAGGAAATGGCTTCTCAGGAGGAGGAAATGCGGCAAAATATGGAAGAGATGGAAGCCACCCAGGAGGAATTATCGCGCAAAATGAAGGCTAATGAAGAAATGCATCAACAATTATTACAGGAGAAAGCATTATTGGATGCTGTGATGAATAACCTTCCGGATTACATATATTTTAAAGACAAGGACAGCAAGTTTATTAGAGTTAGTAAATCCATGCTGCCCCTGTTTCCTGTAGACACTATTGAAGACATGATTGGAAAATCTGATTTTGACTTTCATCAGGAGGATGCTGCCAGAGAAATGTACGAAGAAGAACAGGAGATTATACGGAAAGAACAAGGTTTTCAGAACAAAATACAGCATGAAGTTACAGAAACAGGCAAGGATCAATGGGTGTCAGTTACAAAGTTGCCACTTTACGATCCGGAAGGCAATCTGATGGGAACTTTCGGAATATCTAAAGATGTTACCCAATTTAAAAAGTTAGAAATGGAGTTAAAAAATAAAAAAGGAAATAATTAATAACGAGGATTGACATGTATTTAAAGCAAAGGGTTTTTTGGTTTATTTTTGAATATTTTACCAGGTTAGAATTCAAACATATTACGATGAGAATAATTAATAATTAATTCATAAATCCTATAAAATTTTGAATATGAAGAATAAGAAAACTTACAACAGAGGTTATGTGATTTTAATAGCCACCATTGCAGCATTTGGTGGTCTGCTCTTTGGGTTTGATACCGGTGTCATTTCAGGAGCTTTGCTGCTCATAAAAAATGACCCGGAATTGGTCCTGAATGGAATGACCCAGCTACCTGAACGAACGCAGGAGTGGATCGTAAGTATTACTGTTCTGGGTGCAGCTGTAGGTGCACTGAGTAGTGGTAGAATTACGGACATACTCGGCCGTAAAAAAGTTTTAATAATCATCGCCTTTATTTTTGCTATTGGTTCAGTAGGCCTGGCAATGGCAAATTCTGTTACAATGTTAATCGTATGGCGTTTAATCATTGGTATCGCCATTGGTGTAGCTTCTTATACCGTGCCATTATACATTTCTGAACTCTCACCAACGCACGTAAGAGGAGCTCTCGTATCGATCAACCAATTGGCGATTACTGTTGGTATTTTTGCCTCTTATTTGGTTGACCTCGGTTTTGCAAACTTTGAAGAAGGCTGGCGTTGGATGTTTCTCGTAGGATTAGTGCCATCGCTTATTCTCGCAATTGGAATGTTCTTCCTCCCTGACACACCGAGATGGCTTATGGCTAACAAAGGTGAGGATAAAGCCAGAAAAATTCTGGATAAAGTTGGTGAGGCAAATAAAGAAGAAGTGCTGGAGCAGATCAAAACCAACATAAAAAAGGAAAATAAGGAGACAGGCTCAATTAGTATACTGAAGAGAAAATGGGTAATGCCCGCATTAATTATAGGTATTGGAATAATGATTTTTCAACAATTCACCGGAATTAATACCATTATTTACTATTCCCCTACTATATTTGAAATGGCCGGATTTGGCGCTGAAAGTGCTAATGCTGTTTATGATGCCATTCTTCCCGCATTACCAATCGGATTTGTCAATGTCTTATTTACAATAGTAGCCATTTACCTTGTTGACAAGTGGGGAAGAAAACCACTTTTATATCTTGGCTTAACAGGCATGACAATTGCGCTTATTGCATTAGGAATCGGATTTACTTTCCACAATTCATTAGGTGATGCGCTGAAATGGATTTCTTTTGTAAGCATGATTATTTACATCCCGTTTTTTGCAATTAGCCTTGGACCGATCGCCTGGCTGCTTATTTCTGAAGTTTATCCGACGAAAATCAGGGGATTAGGCATGAGCCTTGCCACAATGGTGAACTGGGGTGCTAACTTTCTGATAGCAAATACATTCTTATCACTAGGAAAGGTGACCACCGGACAGATGCCCAATCCGGCAGGAGAAGGAATGCTCGTTAATCCGGGTGGAGCCTTCTTTATATATGCCGTAATAGGAATATTAGGATTATTCTTTGTTTACTCCTACATTCCTGAAACCAAAGGACATTCACTGGAAAAAATTGAAGATCATTTTCT
>CAYFRV010000270.1:0-4139 GCA_964345495.1 uncultured Bacteroidales bacterium
AAAATTATTCATCATCGATTGTTCTGTAATTCTGTGGTATAATTCCATCAACCAATTCGCCGCGCTTAATATAACGCTCAATAATTTCATCTGCTTTCTTCTTATCCACATAACCAAATACAACAGGTTCCTCACCTGGTTTTGTTACTTCAATCGTTGGTTCTGCATAGCTATATCCCATATCACCAGCCTGTGTAACTACCGCTTCAATATTACGTTTTTCACATGCTTCGATCAGGAAATCCATTATTTCCTTGGCACCAGAGGCAATACCACTTGTAGCCATTCCTACTTTTATTTGCACTAAAGATTCAGCATCTTCTGCACGCTCTCGAAGATCTACATTTTTATGCAGATTTTCTTTGCGTTTTTTAAGATCGTCTAATGACTTAATTTTTCCCATAATCTCTTGTTTATTATAAGCTTTTAAAATAATTTATTTGTCGATATATAATTTAATATAAAATGAATTTCACTGCAAATATAATATCTTTCTGTTAATATTTTAACACTGTTATTAAAATAACAATCAATTTAAAAATATTCTAAATAATTCCCTTTTCTCATATATATCTTTCATTATATCAACCAATAAACAAATTTAGAAATTAAATATGAATTATTTAATGAGTTTTACCCAACTAAGATTATGTTTTATAACTAAAATCGCCGGTTGCTTCAATATCCTTCAGGTTTTCTTCGATCATTTCACGGATATAACTGCTAATTTCTTTATGGTAAAGAGGCGTACCATCGAGAACTTCTTTTATTTCCTGAGTA
This sequence comes from uncultured Bacteroidales bacterium, assembly GCA_964345495.1. GTDB lineage: Bacteria > Bacteroidota > Bacteroidia > Bacteroidales > UBA12077 > JAGXLC01. Next base: position 781 of record CAYFRV010000270.1, read on the forward strand.
TTCAATTCAAATTTTTTCCCATTCTTAGTATAGCAAAAATAAATATTGATGGTAGAATTACTTGTTATCAACTGATGGATAGTTCCTACAATATCGCCTTTCGACGGACAATCTATGTTACTTTTAACAAATACAGCACTAACAGAAGTTCCTTTACCCAGCTCTGATTCTATCTTAAAATTTCCGCCTGTTCGTTCAGCATTCTGTTTCAACAAAGGCAGTCCCATTCCAACTTTTCGTGTAGTGCGCGATGTAAAATATGGATCAGTTGCGTTTTCCACCTGATCTTCAGTCATTCCTTTCCCATTATCAGCTATTATAATCTGTAATAAACCATCAGAGTCAGATTCCTCAATATATATCTGCACTTTCTTACTTTCAGCCTGTATGGCATTTTGAGCAATATCCAAAATATGATAGGCTATACTTTTCATAATGCTAACTCCGTTTTTCGATCCTCCTGATTTTTCAGCGCTTTTGTTATTTCCTGAAATGAAGGCTCTTCTATATAAAATTGTGTATGAACAGCACCAACATCATTGATAAAATGGGCATCTGAACTTTGAATGTATGTATAATTCTTTTGTTGTGGATAATCATTTATGAATTTCTGCAAAGTCGTAAATTTTGATAATTCAAGGGCATCAAAATTCAAATCCGGGGGAATAAAACCCAATTGTCCTATAATTCCATTACTAATCCGGTCAACATGCGCAGCAATAAATAAACCATCCATATCATGGACTTTCTTTTCAAGATCGTCAATCGAAAGATCTGTAGCAGAAAGAAGCAGCTTTTCCGGCTGACTAATAATCATTTCATTTTCATCAACTAATGCCTGATAACCAAATTTTTCCGGGTCATTTTTGACATCAGCTAAGTGCTCATAGATAAAATCATTAAAATTGCTCAGTTGATCGGGTTTGTCGAAAAATGCCAGACAATGAACTTCTTCTTTTGTCGTGACTTCTGCACCGCATAACACAAATAGTCCCTTTCTTCCGGCAACCTTTTTAACTGTTGCACATTGCAAAGTTGAGTTATGATCTGTGATTCCGATAATGTCAAGTCCTTTTTCAATTGCTTTATCTGCAATATTTCCAGGACTCATTTCCAGATCACCACAGGGGGATAAAACAGTATGTGTATGTAAATCTGCTTTAAAACGCCTCATGTTTTTCCAGGGTCTTATACAATTCACCAACAATCTCAAATGTAGGTTTATCTGTTCCCAGAATCGGAACCGCTTCTTCGTTACTTTGTTTGAGGGTATCCTCATCCGGCTGATGTCCTTTGACGAGAATCACAGCGGCAATATCCTTTAAAGAAGCAATAGCCATAACATTCTTATGCGTTTGTAATGTAACCCAAACCTGTCCTTCGTTTGCATTACCCATGACATCACTTAGCAGATCCGAAACATAACCACCCGATATATTCCTGTCCATTCCTTCTTTTCCGGAAAACACCGTAAGTCCTAAATCATCTATTAACGTTGATACTTTCATAGTATATGTATTTATAAGTTTGAATTGAATTTATTTTGTCCCCAGATTCTCTCCATAATTTCATAACTCTCTTCTTTACTGATTAAACCCCGCTTTTCATAGCGCTTTTGTATAAAAACACAATCTTTTAATGAAGCCTCATCATTTACAATATCCTGTGCCAAAGCAGAACAGGTAGGAGCGCCACAACAGCCACAATCCACACCCGGCAAACGACTCATAATATCCTTCACCCTTCGCATCTTTTTAAGTGCGCGGGTCATGTCCTCGTCCAGTTTCATAATTGAGCGCGGAACTACCGGCTTCAAACGTAGTTTGGGCTGCAGATAATCATAATAGGTTAAAATCTCCTGTGTAGCCTTCTCCTTCTCTTCAGCATCCTGAGCATTCATGTTGTTCCTCAGTCTTTCAACTGCAAGAAAGCGATTTTCCGGATTCAGGATACCTCCGGCACAACTCTCGTCACAAGCACGCAATTCCAGAAAATCCACATCTTTAATATCCTCATCTTCTACTTTTTCAAGAAATTCCATGACATTTTCTATCTCATCAATAGCAAGACATCTTCCCTGAATATTGTCGGATTCGCCATGAGTCAGGCTCCAGTTTGTAGCACCGGAGGGGAGTTTATCATCGTAATCCGACCCTGGTACAGCATCAGGCCGTTCATTCTGAATACTGGAATATATTTTGTTATAGATGAAATCCATATTAATCACCCCATTGATGTCAGAATCATTTTCGCCAACAGGACTTTTAATTGCTGCAATTTTCGCTGCACATTGGGTTATGTAAAAAATCCCGACCTCCTCAGGTCTGTATCCTTGTTCTTCCAGTTTTTTACGGTAAAACGCTGCTGCAATATCCAGTGGTGGTTTTTGCAGGACAATGTGTTCTACCAGTGACGGGAATTTAACCTGTATCAATCTCACAATGGCAGGACAAAATGCAGAAATAAACGGTTTTTCCTGTTCCCCGGTTTTCATATAATCCTGCATAGAATGTTTCAATATCTCTGATGCATATTCCACTTCATACACATCATTAAACCCAATCTTCCGAAGCGCTTTATAAACCAATCCCTTTGAAACATCTTCAGGAAACTGGCCAAATAAAACTTCGGGGACTAAAGCAATGCTGTATTTATAATCATACACTTTGCTGAAGTCATCCTGTTCAACAATTATAGCACCTACAGGACATACCCGGTAACATTCTCCACAATCAACACATCTTTCTCCATATAATTCCGCTTTGCCGTTACGAACACGCAAAGCACCAGTCGGACAAACATTCATGCAATGAGAGCAACCGATACATATATCTTTTTGTATTTTTAAAGCGTGATGAAAAGCCTTGTGACTCATAATTAACTGATTTTAGTAACAATTCTTAATTCTGTTCCTTCATTCACCGTACTGACAATTTCAAAATCATCGGCATTGTTTTTTATATTCGAAAGCCCCATACCGGCACCAAAGCCCATTTCACGAACCTCTTCTGAAGCTGTGGAAAAACCATCTTCCATAGCCTGTTGAATGTCTTCAATTCCCGGCCCTTTATCTTTCACATTTATATATATCTTTTCGGGGGTGATTTCCACTTTGATAACACCTTCATAAGCGTGCGCAACAATATTCATTTCAGCTTCATAGAGAGCAATAACAATACGTTTAATTAACTTTGGAGGAATATTAAGCTGTTTCAACGCCTTTTTTAAATTGCTCGAAGCAAATCCGGCCTTAGAAAAATCACCGCCGGTTATGTTGTATTCGTATTCCATCATAGTTAAAAAATAGGTTCAATACCAGCATTGTAAAGCTTACCGGAAGTTTTAAACACGGAACAAGG
>CAYFRV010000271.1:0-4131 GCA_964345495.1 uncultured Bacteroidales bacterium
CTATTTTACAGCACTATAGGCGAATTCTTTAAGTATTTCGGCATTCTTCTTTGGGTTGTCCTCAGATAAATCCAGAGTATAGATATTTTTATTTTCGCGTTTGTTTAATCCATGAGTATAGGCTTTATCGTAATAAGCTAAAATTATCTCTGCAGCAGCGTAATAATCTTTTTCTTTAATAGCTTCGAGCGCCTTTTGAGCATTTAATCCCCCCAGCCGTTTTCTTATTCTATCAACAGCATCTTCAAGTTCTTGTGGATCGGTTTGTGTATATTGATTGACCAGTCTCTTAATTCTCAAATGCTTTTCCAGTTCAACCTTAAACACCTCGCTGGTTCGCATCTTAAAGTACAACTCTTCGGGAATATGAACCCTGCCAATAGCCTGACTTTCATCTTCAACCCATATTGGCACGTCCATTTTCAGTTGTAAAAGTTCTTCAAACAGAAGATTTTCAAAATGCTCGGTTTCGGGTTGAGGGTCTTCACCAATGGTTCCGAAAGCAGAACCTTTATGATTTGCCAGTCCTTCCAGGTCAATAACCTGCTCTCCAATTTCTGAAAGCTCGTGGAGGATTTCTGTTTTGCCACTACCAGTCATACCACCAAGCACCCATAATTGTGTGGGTTTACTTATATAATCTTTAACATGGTGTCTGTATGTTTTATATCCACCTTTCAACAAGTAACACTCAATGTCTAATCTCCCAAAGAGCCATGCCATATTTTCACTGCGCATTCCTCCGCGCCAGCAATACAAAATCAATTTTTTGCCGGTTCCGGCAATTTTTTCGGCAGCTTCGGCTTTCTCCAGCATCTTTGGGCCAACAACAGATAATCCTTGTTTTATCGCACTTTCTCTTCCTTTTTGTTTATAGGTAGTACCGACAGCAGCACGCTCTTCGTCGTTCAACAAAGGAATATTGTACGCCCCCGGAACATGAGCTTTGGAAAACTCCGCCGGTGAACGAACATCTACCACGGGAATGGTATTCCGCATCGTTAAAAACTCATCGATCTGAATGTGCCTGGCCATAATAGAAAGGAAGAAATATAAAATGTTTTATGCTGAATAAGGATTGGCCAAAAAAACAAGAAAAAACTTTTCACCCGGTGCCCTAATCAGATTTATCCTGCATTCGATAACACTTTTGGCTTCACAATAGAACGCACAGCACGCATTATGCCATCTGTGTCAAAACCACATTCTTTCTGAAGTTCATCCTGATCTCCGTGCTCAATGAATCTATCAGGTACACCTAAGCGTTTCACATTTGTAGCGTAATCATTGTCATTAAAATATTCCATGACAGCGCTGCCAAATCCACCCATTATGGTTCCGTCCTCTACGGTAATAATTTTACTGAACTTTTTGCCTATTTCATTCAAAAGTTTATGATCTAAAGGCTTAACAAAGCGCATGTCGTAATGCGCAGCATAAATGTTATCATTTTTCAGCTTTTCAACAGCTTCTTTCGCAAAAATGCCGGTAGTTCCAATAGTTAAAATGGCGATGTCCTCTCCGTCAGTTAACTTTCTGCCTTTACCGATCGGTATTTTTCTCATCTTCTTCTTCCAGTTGATTGTAACACCGCGTCCACGTGGATAGCGGATAACAAACGGACCCTGATTCGCCAGTTGAGAGGTGTACATAAGATTTCGCAATTCGAGCTCATCCATGGGAGCAGCAACAGTCATGTTTGGAACAGAACGCATGAAAGCCAAATCGAGCACCCCGTGATGCGTAGCGCCATCTGCTCCGACAAGCCCTCCACGATCAAGGCAAAACACAACATTCAAATTCTGAAGTGCGACATCATGAACCACCTGATCAAAAGCACGCTGCATAAACGTGGAATAAATATTGCAAAACGGAACCATTCCGTCAATTGCAAGGCCGGCAGAAAAAGTAACTGCATGCTGCTCTGCAATTCCTACATCAAAAGCTCTGTCAGGCATCTTCTCCATCATAATATTCATGGAAGAACCTGAAGGCATTGCGGGTGTAACCCCAACTATTTTATTGTTCTTTTCGGCCAGTTCCACCAGCGTATTTCCAAAAACCTCCTGGTATTTTGGTGGTTGGGGTTTGTCGTTCTTTACCTGGAATAATTTGCCTGTATCTTTATCGAATTTTCCGGGTGCCCGGTGCCATGTTGTTTGATTAATCTCAGCCTGCGTAAAGCCCTTGCCTTTTTTGGTGATGGTATGCAATAGCTTTGGCCCCTTAATATGTTTCATATCGTTCAGCACTTTTGTCAGATAAACCACATCGTGGCCGTCAACAGGACCAAAGTAACGGAAGTTCAGCGCCTCAAAAAAGTTTGACTGCTTAAAAACAGCACTCTTAACTGCGTGCTCAAGTTGTTGGGCATAGCGCTGGTAATTTGGGCCGAGTTTGCTTATCTTTCCCAACAGTTGCCATACTTCATCTTTAAATTTGTTGTATGTCTTGGAGGTGGTTATGTCCAGCAAATATTCTTTCAATGCTCCCACGTTGGGATCAATTGCCATGTTGTTGTCATTCAGAATAACAAGCAAATCGGAATTTTCTGTCCCCGCATTGTTTAAGCCTTCAAAAGAAAGCCCACCGGTAAGCGCACCATCGCCAATAACGGCCACAACCTTTCTGTCAAGGGCATTCTGAAGCTCCCCGGATTTGGTAAGTCCCAGGGCAGCAGATATTGATGTTGAAGCATGGCCTACGCCAAATGCATCATACGGACTCTCAATCGGATTCGGAAAGCCACTTATGCCTTTGTATTTCCGGTTTGTGTGAAAACGATCTTTCCGGCCGGTCAGAATTTTATGCCCATAAGCCTGGTGACCGACATCCCAAATAATTTTGTCGGTTGGCAAATTATAAACATGGTGAAGGGCCACCGTCAACTCAACCACACCCAAGCTGGCTCCGAAATGACCAGGATTTAGAGACACCTGTTCAATAATGAAATTCCGTAAGTCCTTGCTAAGCTCAATCAACTCCAGCTCTGAAAAGTTTTTCAGATCCTCGGGGTAATTGACCCGGCCTAAATATTTATAATCGGACATAAAAACTAAATTTATTAGAAAATATAAGTCAAAATTAAGAATAATTTTAATTCATTGTAACCAACGAATCAGATTAACTATTTTTTTTACCTTTGTTAATAATATAAACGTTTCAAGAATAAAACCTGTTCAACATGAAATTCAAAATTTCACTTCTGCTTATTATTTTAATTTCCTCTTGTGTACCACAAAAAGAATTCAAAAAGGTTCAGAAAAAAAAGGAAGAATGTATTTCTGCCAAAGAAGACCTTAAAGAAGAAAACAGAACTATTAAAATTGAAAACAAAGAACTTAGTTCTAAGTTAGATGTTTTAAAAGAGAAAAACAACAGGCTTAAACAAGACAGTCTTCAAAGAGCCAAGCGCATCACCTTTTATCAAAGAAAAAACCAGGAGTTGAAAGATAAATACGATGATTTAAAAGAAACCCAGGAGAAACTTCTGAAAGGCACATCAAGGGAAACCAAAGAGTTATTAACGGAAGTACAAAACACACAAGAAAAGCTTCAGCAGAAAGAAGACAGGTTAAGAAAAATGGAAGACAACCTGAAAGCAAAACAACGAAATCTCAGCCAGCTTAAAAGCGAACTGGAACAAAAAAGCGAACGGCTTGTGGAACTGGAGCGTATTTTAAATCAAAAAGATTCGTTGGTAAAAGCAATACGCGAAAAAGTGAGCAACGCGCTGTTGGGCTTTAAAGGTGAAGGACTTAATGTCCATAAAAAGAACGGCAAAGTTTATGTGTCACTGGATGAGAAGTTGCTGTTTCCTTCCGGCAGCACAGTTATAGACCAACGAGGAAAACAAGCCCTGAAGAAACTGGCCACTGTCCTCGAAAGAAACCCGGACATCAACATCATGGTGGAAGGCCATACGGACAACGTGCCCTACATCAGCGATGAAGCAATAAAAGACAACTGGGACCTCAGCGTTAAAAGAGCAACCGCAGTGGTTCGAATACTGATGAATAATTCCAGCATTGACGGCGAAAGAATTATTGCTGCCGGCAGAAGCAAATACCTTCCACTGGAACCAAACGATAGCAAAGAAGCCAAGAGAAAAAACCGCAGGACGGAAATTAT
>CAYFRV010000272.1:0-4118 GCA_964345495.1 uncultured Bacteroidales bacterium
AAAAGCCCTTGAAAATCAAGGGCTTTTGGGTGATAAGAGCGGTCCGGACGAGACTCGAACTCGCGACCTCCGGCGTGACAGGCCGGCATTCTAACCAATTGAACTACCGGACCGGCTTATTATTCTTTGTTTCCTATCTTGTCAATGTTCGTGTTCAAAATTGCGATTGCAAATATAGAATCTATTTTTAATTGAGCAAAATAAAACCTATATTTTTTTTCCTTTTTTTATTCTTTTTCTTTTTAACGTACTAGCCGGATTTTTTATTCTCTGTTTAACAATAATTTAGCCTCCTTTTTTCCCATTCTGAAAAAATTATTGTACTTTAATATTTTACCTGAATTGAATCTGAATTCTTTGAAAAAAATCTATTATGGCTAAAACAAAACCTTTCGACAAACATTCCGCGGATTATGAAAAGTGGTTTGAGTTCAATAAATATGCGTATAACTCAGAAATTAAGGCTATCGAGCACTTTATACCTGAACACGGAAAAGGAATAGAAATTGGAATTGGCAGTGGATTGTTTGCTCAACCTCTTGGCATTAAAAACGGAATAGAACCTTCCCCCGAAATGCGAAATATAGCACTGAAAAGGGGTTTAAATGTATATGACGGAATCGCTGAAAATATACCTTTGGAAAACAATGCGTTTGATTATGCTTTGTTTGTAACTACAATCTGTTTTGTAGATGATATTGAAAAGTCGTTAAAGGAAGTAAAACGAATTCTGAAGCCAACAGGACGAATTATTATCGGTTTCGTAGATAAAAACAGCCGTATTGGCAAAAAATACCAGGCTAATAAAGAATTCAGCACCTTCTACAAAGAAGCAAGCTTTTACAGTTCTGAAGAAATCGAAAATCTCCTGCAAGATAAAGGTTTTCGGAATATAGAATTTGTTCAGACCCTTTTTGGCGAATTGAAAAACATCTCTGAGGTGCAGAGTTTTAGACAAGGATATGGGGAAGGGAGTTTCGTAGTTGTAAAAGCTGAAAAATAGTTTTTTTTGAACCACATACCTGCCCGCTGGCAGGCGGGAGGCATAGAAGGTCATATAAGAAGAATAAAAAAACCTTATATGTCCTTATGTGCCTTCTATGGTTAATAAACACTCCCCCTTTCATGTTGAAAAACAATCGGATTCCACCCCTGAAATAAATTATTCAGTTTAAATTTATTTATTTTTGTGTTTTAAACATAAGTTCATTACCATGTTTAATATTTTAAATTCGTCAATATGTCACAAATAGCGTTTGGTCCGGTTCCTTCGAGAAGACTCGGGAAAAGCATCGGAATTAACAACATTCCTCCTAAATACTGTTCTTATGCATGTATTTACTGCCAACTGGGACGTGCTATTAAGATGGACTATCAGCGGAAGGAATATTATAAGCCTGAAAAAGTGGTTGAGGCAGTTATTCAACAGGTAAAAACTGCTGAACAAAATAATGAAGCTATCGATTATCTGACTTTTGTTCCTGATGGCGAATCTACTCTGGACATCAATCTTGGCGCTGAAATTTCAGAATTGAAAAAAACAGGGTATAAGCTTGCAATAATTACCAACAGTTCACTAATGAACAGGGATGATGTTCAGAATGAATTACGGAACCTGCACCTGGTTTCAGTAAAAGTTGACACGGCAGAAGAAAGTACCTGGAAAAGAATAAATCATCCCCATAAACAGTTAAACTTCGATGAAATAAAAAAAGGCCTTAGCACCTTTTCATCTAACTATAAAGGCAAGCTTATAACTGAAACAATGCTCATTGACGGGGTGAATGACTCCAAAGAGCAACTTGAAAAAACGGCAGCTTTTATTGCTTCATTGAATCCGTCTGTTGCTTATATTTCAATACCTACAAGACCTCCTGCGCGCAAGGAGGTGAAAGCAGCAACGGAAGATGCAATCAACAGGGCTTATCAGATTTTTTCTGCTCAAATAAACCAGGTTGAAATGATTACAGGCCATGAAGGAAATGCGTTTGCGCACACAGGCGATACCGCGCAGGATATTTTGAGTATTACCGCTGTTCATCCGATGCGTGAGGATTCGGTCAAGGAATTTTTGGAAAAAGATGGAAAATCCTGGAAAATCATAGAACAATTGCTGAAAGAAGAAAAGCTCCTTGAAACGGAATTTGGTGGTTATAAATTTTATGTAAGAAAATTAGCGGATCATCAACAAATCTAAACATCTATAAAATGTACACTTCAGAAACTAAAATACGCATAAACTACAGCCAGGTCGACCAGATGGGGTACGTATTTTTCGGGAATTACCCAACATTTTACGAAATCGGACGAACAGAATTATTAAGAGAGCTAAATATGACTCCTGCACAACTGGAAGAACAGGGAGTAATTCTTCCTGTGCGGAACCTGGAATCTGAATATTGTCGTCCGGCTATGTACGATGAGCTTTTAACGATTAAATCGACATTAAAGGAAGTCACTCCCTTAAGACTCATTTTTCAGTTTGAAATTTTTAACAGCGAGCAAAAACTAATTAACTTGGGCCGCGTACAAATGATCTTTGCAGATAAGGAAACCGGCCATCCGCGTAGATCTAACGACATTAAAGAAAAAATGGAACAAAAAATGTATCACCATGCCTAAATTTAACCGCACAAAAGTCAACTTTTACATCGACCTGTCCATGCTGATCGTTTTCGCAGCGCTGATTGGTGTTGGACTGCTCATAAAATTTGTCCTTATTCCCGGCCAGGAAAGGTGGATATTATACGGACAGAATCTGGAACTAACCTTTTTGGGTCTCAACCGCCATGAATGGGGAACTATTCATCTTATCACCGGGATTCTGTTCTTTGTCCTCTTTATCCTGCACATTATTTTTCACTGGAATATGATCAAATGCATGTTCCGAAATTGCATAAAATCAAAGGCTTTACGCACTATGACGGTCATTGTGTCGCTCTTTGTTTTCGCCGGGCTGATTGTATTCCCCTTCTTTGCAGAACCGCAAAAAACTTCTATTCAACGCGGAGAAGGCCGGATTAATCTTGATGGCATGAACCTTAATCTGAATGACAGCATCCGGGTGAAGCTCAAAAAGCCCAAAAAGCTGGATAAAAGCGGAGAACCCCAACTCGAATACGAGAAGAAAACCACCGGTAAAGAAAAATCGCGTGAGCAAAAAAAACAGGAAGTCGACATAAAAGGAAGCATGACGCTGAATGACGTGGTGGAAAAATACAATTATCCGCTAAGCAAACTAAAAGAAGAGCTTGATCTTCCGAAATCTGTAGATGGCAGTGAACGCCTGGGGCCTTTAAGAAAGGAATACGGGTTCCGGTTAGGTGATGTAAAAGAAATTATACTCCGGGAAAGATAATACTTCATTTAGTGTATGAGCGGAATTGCAAATTCCGCTCAGCAGCAGGCAGAGGCAAATTCCGCTCAGCGTAAAGGCGACGACATAGAAACGCGACGAAAATGGGGCTCGGCGGAATTTGTAATTCCGCCGTCTGCATAACACCGAGCAGCAGGAGCATATCCTTACTGGTTCAACATCCGCTATTAACGGACTTAAACATTTTCACTCCGTTAATAGCCACTTCTTTTGCTTATTGTCATTTGCCTTTTCGTTGGTTTTCCGGTCGTCTTTTAAAGATGGTATGAGCCAGGAAGTAAATCGCAAATAATTTTTCATCAACCAATCCAATACCTTTTATTATTCAAATTTGCCTTTAATCAAATTATCATTAAACTTATCGGAGCGCGAATATCATCAACAAGGTCAATCCGGCACAGGCTGGATGGGCCTTGTTTAACACATTCGACTGTCTTTGAGCACCAAAGATAGGTGCGGAATCCAAAACGTCATATTAATCTGATCCCGCACCTTTGGTGCTCGGGAATAATGATTCCCATTAAAGCCACGCCCGAATGGACGTGGCTAATTTGATTCCGCACCGTTGGTGCTGTTTACCAAAATTTAAATTGCAAATAATTTTTCATCAACCAATCAAATAGCTTTTATTATTCAAATCTACCTTTAATCAAATTATCTTTAAACTTATCGGATTCAAATAACCCTTTCATCAAATTGTTGGTTATTTTTGAAACTACATATAGATATTTTTGTATAATAG
>CAYFRV010000273.1:0-4116 GCA_964345495.1 uncultured Bacteroidales bacterium
GGACAGCTTCTTTTATTGCTTTGATATTTAATTCTATTTTTCAACATCGCTTTATTTATCGTAATATTCGAAAGACCTTCCTGTGATTGATGCAACCGGAATTTTAATGATTCGTATATTATCTACTGCCGGCTTGGAAAATTTAAATTCTCTGTCCGAATAATTTTTCATGAAGATGTTCAACCCCTTCACCTTTTCGTCATAATCCTCAACGAAAATAGCCTCGCCTTCAACCATTACACTTCGGTAGCCCCATCTCCATGAACATGCTACCTGTTCATGACGGGCAAAAAGTCTATGATCCGTATCGAACTCCACACACACATTATTATTTCTTTTCAACACATCGAACTTTCTGCCCTCTTTAGCGGCATGTAGCCAAATGGTCTGGTCTTCATAGCCAAAATTAAAAGCCAGCACATAAGGCCGGTTACCATCAACCATTCCAACATGACATATATCGCAGCGTTTGATGATGCCTTCCAACTTATCCATATCCGTGATATTCTGAATAGCTTTGTCTTGTACATTTGCCATAATAATTGTTTTATAGGGTTAAGTACTCTTTCAAAAATAATGAAAACTTGGGGAGAAATGTGAAATTATTTTTAATTTAGCTTCAATATTCATAAATTATTTCTGTCTCCGACATATAGAAAAATCCATTATGGGCTCAAAGGATACCACCGGCAGAACATATAGAAACTGGTTAATCAACCGTTTGAATCAACCGCTCCCTCACCTTAGGGAAGAACCAAATAACTGGAGTGTAATCATAGGAGTAAGTATATTTATTTCTTTGTTCTTGTGGGTTTTCCAGCCTTTCGGTTTAGCCGGGGCAAAAATGGATTATAAAGAACTATTTATAATCGGTTATGGTGGGGTTACCTTTGTAGTTCTGACGCTATTCACTGTACTGATAAAGAAAGTCTTGGGGTATTTATTCCCCGGAAAACAGTGGACTGTCTGGAAGCATATCCTTTGGCTCACTCTCTTATTGCTGGCCATCGGAACCGGTAATTATATCTATACTTTTGTTTTTATTGACCCTATGATATGGAATTGGAAAGTTTTTTCTTATTTTCAGCTGGTTACAATTGCTATAGGGATCATTCCTGTTTCAATCATAACGCTGTATAGCGCTAACCAAAAGCTAAAGAACAACCTGGCAATTGCCACAAGCATCAACCGGGAAATTGAACAAAAAGGAGCTTTGGATGAAGCGAGAGACAAAACGGTTACTATTTCCGGAAAGAATAAAGACGAAACACTCACTCTACCAGAAGAAAATATCTACTTTGTTTGCTCAGAAGGAAATTATGTTCGAATTTATTATAAAGGTAAAGCAGGGATTGAAAATATGATGCTGCGAAACACCCTTAACGAAATAAAGCTCCAAATGCAAAGCACTGATTCAATTGTTCAATGCCACAGAGCCTATCTTGTAAATACTACTAAAGTTACAAAGGCCGAAGGAAATGCCCAGGGATTCAAACTGAAAATGGATGAGCTTAATGAAACAGTTCCTGTTTCCAGAAAGTACGTTCCGTCAGTTAAAGAAAATATTTTCGTTTAAAAATTTTGTCATTCATCCCAAATTTTTGATAACCGTCCCAGCTTACTGCATTTTATCATAAAACCTTGTCACTCCTCACTATTATTTGTTTGTGGTTAATTAAGCCTATAGTTTTGCTTTCATAATGTCTAACTAAAATTTTTTATTATGAAAAAGCATTGGATTTTAATTACAGCAATCGTACTCATTCTCATTGGTCTTGGAATACACATTTTTCAGGAGGGAGTAATGAGTTCCGGTCAATTTGTATCTGACTATTTCGCAGCCGGAGATTTCGCTTCTGGCATATTTGCAGCGGGAACATTCTCAATTGGAATTTTTTCGATCGGGATATTTTCCATCGGAATTTTTTCTATTGGAATCTTTAATATTGGCGTGTTCACAGCAGGATTTTACATGCTGGGATGGCATAAAGAACTGCCCGATATTTTTCGGAAAAAGGATTCGGGCAAATAAATTCAAACAGGAGAATATTAATTTACTAACATTTAAAAGATCAATTATGAAAAGAATTGGAATAGTAATATTTTTAATGTGTTTATTTTCAGTTATTAGCGCTCAAAACAACAATGGTATTAAGCTCATTGGAGGTTTTGGCGGTCCTTCTTTTGCTGCTACAAAAATTGATGGCGGAACTACTTTTATGATGGGTGGCGGAGGTGCTGCTGTATTAAGCAATAACTTTTTTATCGGTGGATATGGCCTTGGCACAAGTAGTATGGTTTCTAATACGTCTAGCTTGCAGGGATACGAGGAGTATAGCATCCAGAGAGAATATGGAGGGCCATGGATTGGCTACATCTACAGGCCATGGAAGTCATTATATGTCACTTTTTCTTTAAAAACAGGTTTTGGGGATTTACAACTGAATGACAAACAAGAGCATATACTCATTTACGATAAGGTAACGGTATTTACTCCGCAAATCGAAATGGATTTTCATTTGTTTTCTGTTGTGTTCTTTTCTGTTGGAGCAAGCTATGATTATTTTCTGGAAACGAATCTGGTAGATTATACTAAAAATGATTTTAACAAACTAAAAATCAACTGCAGTTTTAAATTTGGTTTCTTCTGATTGTTCTTTATGGAATATTCGTGGGATTAGCAAAAAAGATAATAATTAGAAATTTATAGTATATCCATTTGAACCGAAAACTACCATAAACTCATTGACTTTCACCAGATGCCCGAGCCTTAAAAGTGTGGAGAAAATCAATTCGTAGTTCAAAATAATAATACGGACAATCCATTTCTTAAACATAAAATTGGCCGCAAGCAGTTTAATCCGCTTGCGGCTATATTTTGCAGTAACATCAACGTTTTTCTTCAAAAAAATAAAAGCAATTGAACAAAACTAAAATTATATTGTATACAATTAAGAATGATTATCAATTAGGGATTATTACGAATTAAAAAAATTATGGTTGACATTCACAAAATAAGAGACCGAATCAGTAATAGCGGGTTAAAAGTAACCCCTCAGCGCATTGCGGTTTATAGAGCTCTTATGGACATTAATGATCATCCAACTGCAGAAATGGTGAAGCGTCATATCTCAAAAAACAACCCTTCTATTTCTCAGGGCACTATTTACAAAACGCTGGAGAGCTTTGTTGAAAAGGGACTGATTGAAAAGATCAGGACAGAGGATGATGTCATGCGCTATGAACCGATTTTGGAGAAACATCATCACCTTTACTGCCAGAAAACAGAAAGTATTGCAGATTATTATGATGACGAGCTAAATGAACTGATTTATGACTATTTAAAAAAGAAGGATATCCCGAATTTCAAAATTGAGGATATAAAACTCCATATTATTGGAGAATTTACAAATAAATAAATGTTAAACAACTTAAAATCTACAAATTATGCACAATGAAGAAACACAAAGTTTTCCACTAATTGGGGACAAGTTCCCTGAAATGGAAGTACAAACAACAGAAGGAAAAGTAAAATTACCTGAAGATTACAAAGGCAAGTGGGTGGTATTATTCAGTCATCCGGCAGACTTCACACCTGTTTGCACAACAGAATTTGTGGCATTTGCCAAACGAAAAGAGCAGTTTGACAAAATAAACACAGAACTAATCGGATTATCCATCGATCAGATATTTTCTCATATTAAGTGGGACGAATGGATTGAAGAAAATCTGGATGTTAAAATAAACTTCCCGATAATTGCCGATGCCAATGGAGATATAGCAAAGAAAATTGGAATGGTACATCCCGGCAAAGGTTCTCAAACTGTTCGCGCTGTATTTATTATTGATCCCAAAGGCTATATTCGTCTGATTCTTTACTACCCACAAGAGATAGGGCGAAACATGGATGAAATAATCCGTTCTGTTAAAGCATTGCAGGTACATGAAGAACAAGGCGTTGCAGTACCAGCTAACTGGCCGGAAAATGAACTCATAGGTGACAGAGTGATTTTACCACCGGCTACCGATAAAAAAGCTGCGAAAAAGCGACTCGAAGAATATGAAGGTTACGACTGGTGGTTCTGCCACAAGCCATTGAAGAAGTAATCTTCACAG
>CAYFRV010000274.1:0-4083 GCA_964345495.1 uncultured Bacteroidales bacterium
ATTCATCCTTAATGACTCTTATCATATTCGAAATACTTTAAACCCTTTATTTTTGGGAGTTCATTTATAAATCCTGTTTCTATGTCAAAAGAAGAAGAGATATTTGATATATTTCCTGCTAAAGAAGATATTCCGGAAGCCTATTTTTTTGATGAAATAATTGACCAGGATTTTTTTCTGGTCAATGGTGAGTTAAGAAAATGGCAGGGTGAGCAGCAACAGGTTTACTCACCAGTGTTTATGAAAACAAAAGGGGAAAGTTACAGCGCGCTAATCGGGAAATACCCCTTGATGGATAAGGAAACAGCAATGACAGCGCTTAGAGCTGCTGAAGAATCTTTTGATAATGGAAAAGGTAAATGGGCTAGAATGAAACTCAAAGATCGAATCAATTATTTAATCGATTTTTTGAAACGGTTTCAGAAGAAAAAAGATGAATTGGTTAGGTTGTTGATGTGGGAAATTGGAAAACCTGAACAGGAATCAATTAAAGAATTCAACAGAACGGTTAGTAATATTTCTGATACAATTGAAGAGCTAAAGCGACTGGATAGTGATTCTTCCCAATTTAATACAGAAGAAAATATAGTTGCTCAAATAAAAAGAACACCTTTAGGCATAGTATTATGCATGGGCCCTTTCAATTTTCCCTTAAATGAAACCTTCGCAACACTGATTCCCGCTTTGATGATGGGAAATTCAATAGTTTTTAAACCTCCAAAACATGGCGTACTTTTGCACGAACCGCTGCTTAAACTTTTTAAGGAATGTTTTCCAAAAGGAGTGATTAACACAATTTATGGAAGGGGCGAAGAAGTTGTCGCTCCGATACTCAAATCTGGTAAGGTTAATGTGCTGGCATTTATTGGTTCTAGTCAGGTTGCAAATATCTTAAGAGCTTATCATCCCAAACCTAACAGGTTAAATGAGGTGTATGGTCTGGAAGCTAAAAACCCCGGGATTGTCCTTGAAGATGCTGATCTTGATTTCAGCGTAAATGAGTGTTTTAAAGGAGCTTTGACTTTTAACGGACAAAGATGCACGGCACTTAAGATACTATTTGTTCATTCCTCCCTTATTGACAAGTTTTTGGAAAAGCTGAATAAAAAGATGGATAATATAAGATTTGGTATGCCATGGGAGAAGGATGTAATGATTACTCCATTACCGGAAGATGCTAAGGTAGAATATCTTTCAGGGTTATTGAAAGATGCCCAAAAACATGGAGCTTCAATCATTAATAAAAATGGCGGAAAGACGGATAAGACCTTCTTTTATCCCGCAGCTCTGTACCCGGTGAATGATAAAATGAAGATTTATCACGAGGAACAATTTGGCCCTGTTGTGCCAATTGTCTCCTTTAATAGTGTTGAAGAACCCTTGCAGTATATTCAGAAGTCAAATTACGGACAACAAGTAAGTATTTTTGGTAAAAATCCTGATACAATTGGAAGTTTAATTGATCCCTTAGTTAATCAGACGGCCAGAGTGAATATTAACAGTTTGTGCCAGAGAGGCCCGGATACATTGCCTTTCACAGGTCGTAAAGATTCAGCAAAATCAACTTTGTCTGTTTTTGATGCCTTAAGGGTTTTTTCTATGCGCAGTGTGGTGGCAGGACAAAATACTGAAGATAATAAGGAGTTAATTTCCGATATTGCAACAGGAGGGCGGTCTAACTTTTTGTCTGATAGATAGTTTTATAATAGCCATGTCATAAACCTAAAATAAAAGAGCCGGCAAAAGTTTACCGGCTCTTTATTTTGTTGAATAAATTTTGACTGGCATCAAACGATTTTGCATACTTAAGGGGCTGCTTTTTCTACTTCTTCTTTTAATTGCTCCCTTTCAGATTTCTTTATGTTTGCTAATTTTATTTCATAAGTATTATCTGCAGTCCTTATTTCAATCGTTTGTTTCTTATCATTCACGTAAAATTCTTTTATTTCACCTATGTTAATAGCATGGTATTTTAGTAACGAAACGAAAATTCTTATTTGTTTTTCATCAATTTTGACATAAGGTACTAAAATGCCCCAAACGCCAACTAATAATGCAATTATAGAAACAACTAATATCGGACCGTCAAGAATCCATAAGTAATTCTGAATTCGAATAATGTTGATTAACAGTATCAGCCCGAGAATGGCTATAATTATATGAATGTTGCTTTTTCTTTTAAAAGATTTTTCCATAATTCAATATGATTTAAATATTAGATAATTGTGATAAATTCTAAACAGATACGAATATATTAATTAAATTCCATAATACAATGACCATAGGCGTTTATTTTTGTTTTGATCCCGTTTATTTTAAAGAAACCGGATGTATTCAAAAAAATTACATATAAGTAAGCTAAATTTTTACAACCACCCGTCCTTTTACTTTTCCTTCTAAAATTTGATTAATATATGAGGGGAGCGTTTCCAGATTACATTCAGTTATAAGTTCATCGGGGAGTTTTACTTTCCATTCATTGGCAAACATATTCCATATCTTTTCCCTTTGTTTTATATCGGTTTCGGCCGAATCGATGCCAATCAACCGAATTCCTCTGAGAATAAAGGGAAAAACTGTGGTTTCTAATTTTGGGGAATCTACCAGGCCACAGCAGGTAGCTATTCCATTAAATTTAAGTCGTTTTAGCATGCTAGCAAGTGTTTTGCCACCTGCTACATCAATTGCACCCGCATACTCTCCTTTTAACAAAGGTTTTTCAGATTTTTCCTGTAGTTCCTCCCGGGTGATAATGTTTGCAGCACCTAATTTTTTCAAAGTATCGTGCATATCTTGTTTTCCTGTAACTGCTGTTACTTTGAAGCCCTGAGAAGCCAGAATTGCGGTGGATATTAAACCGACACCCCCTGTAGCTCCAGATACAAGAATATTTTCATCCTCTTCTATGTTATTCACTAATAATTCTGATACGGATAATCCCGCAGTCATCCCTGCAGTACCTAAGACCATAGCTTCTTTGGGTGAGAGGTTTTCAGGTAATGGAAGCACCCATTCCGAAGGAACTTTGATGTATTCCGAATAACCACCCCATGTATTCATTCCCAGGTCAAAGCCTGTTACTACCACCTTATCTCCCTTTTTGAACTTTGAGTTGCCACTTTCCACTATACTTCCTGCAGCGTCAATTCCCGGTGTGTGTGGGTAATTTTTCGTAACGCCTTTATTGCCTGAGGCGGACAAGGCATCCTTGAAATTTAGCGAAGAATACGCTACTTTGATTAGTGTATCCCCTTCAGGTAAATCATCAATAGATTTGGATTCAATGACCGTTTCATATTTTTGATTTTCATCTTCCTGTACTCTAAGTGCTTTAAATGTTTTGTTCATGGCTTTTTCTTTTTATTGAATCAAACAAAGAAA
The DNA here is from genome assembly GCA_964345495.1 of uncultured Bacteroidales bacterium. Classification (GTDB taxonomy): domain Bacteria; phylum Bacteroidota; class Bacteroidia; order Bacteroidales; family UBA12077; genus JAGXLC01. The sequence goes on from CAYFRV010000274.1 coordinate 3,382, forward strand.
TAAAAAAATAATGACGGAAAATTATAAATTAGGATTGTTTATAGCAATCTATAATGAAATCTGTTAATTTATTGGTTAATTCATTTTAAATAAGTTCCAAATTAGCGAATTCAAATTATGAAGTCAAGTTAAATGTAATATAAAAACCGGGAAGAACTATTACAACAAGGACTTCCCGGTTTGTTATTATAGGTGCTGTTTTTAGAGATTTTTCAGGGCATCTTTAAATTTCATACTAACTTCGTCTGCTATTGAATTCAATTCTTCGTTGCCAAGCATTTTCATTAGCTTTGATGGGTTAACTGCCACTACTTCAGTCATGTTGTTGTTTTGTTCTTTGAGTATGACTTTACAAGGCAGAAATACGCCTATATTTTCTTCCTTTTGAATGGTTTCCCATGCATATTTTGCATTACATGCTCCCAAAATACGATATGGCTTCATATCTACTCCGTCAATTTTTTCTCTAAGTGTTTTTGCCATTTCAATTTCTGTTACGACACTAAAACCTTGTTCTTTTAAAACTGATTTTACTTTAGGCGTGACTTCTTCAACGTTTCCTTCAACCGTTTTACTGAAATAGAATTTTTCCGATTTAATTTCATCTTGCCCTGCGGCAGAGATAGATGCGATTGACATCAATAATGCCAGTATTACATGTTGTGTTTTCATAATGAGATTTTTTTAATGTTTGTTTTATTT
>CAYFRV010000275.1:0-4057 GCA_964345495.1 uncultured Bacteroidales bacterium
GAGACGACCACAATGCGAATGCTGATAAATTCTGGGTGACTTTAAATCCATACAATGATGGCAAAAACATCTTCAGGTTTGAAGTGACATCCGCAAATGTTCAAAGCGACATTAAAATTTCTCCAAGGAACCATGACCGGGTATGGGATGCAGTATGGAAAAGTAAGGTATCCATAACTGATTCAGGCTGGGTTGTTGAAATGCGTATTCCGTATGATGCAATTCGCTTTCCAAAGCAGGAAAAGCAAGAGTGGAGTGTGAATTTCTGGAGACGCGTCCGGCGTGAACGCGAAGTATCATCATGGAATACAGTTGACCGATCCAAAGATAATGAAGGCAGTCAATATGGAAAATTGACCAATATTCGAAACATAGAGGCGCCCCTGCGATTGTCTTTATTTCCTTATATATCAGGTTATGTGTATCCCGAAAAAAACAATACAGATTATTCCTATTCTGCAGGAATGGATTTAAAGTATGGAATTGATGAGAGTTTCACATTAGATATGATACTTATTCCTGACTTTGGCCAGAAGGAATCCGATAAAACAGTGTTAAACCTTTCACCTTACGAAGTGAAGTACGATGAAAAAAGGCCTTTCTTCACGGAAGGTACAGAATTATTCAACAAAGCCGGACTATTCTATTCCAGGAGAGTGGGCGGAGAACCTACCGGATATCAGAATGTGGAGCGTAATTATGATGAAGAAAATATTGTTGAAAACCCGCAAGAAGGAAGTCTTATTAATGCAACAAAGATATCCGGAAGAAATGATAATGGGTTGGGACTTGGCCTTTTTAATGCGATGTCGGAAAAAACGTATGCTAAAATAACCGATTCCACAGGAAATAAAAGAAAGATTGAAACTCAACCTTTCACAAATTACAATATTCTTGTGGCCGATAAAAATATTGGACAGAATTCTTATGTTAACCTTATCAATACAAACTATTATGAACCTTCCAATGGTACATACGAAAATGTGGCCGGTTCAGCTTATAAAATTTCCACCCCGGGAAACTACTTTGCTGTATGGGGTAATGCTTCCCACAGCATGAAAAGAGACTCTTCCTCCGGGGACATAATTTCAGGACAAAGGATTGATACCAGAGTTGGGAAAATCAGTGGTAATTTTAAAGTGGACTATCGGTTTCGTATGCTGACGGATGATTATACGCACAATGCACTTGGCTATCTGAGGAGAAATAATGAAATGCAAAATCGCCTGACCCTTAGGTATAATAAATACGAACCTTCTAATCTGTTTCTTAACTGGAATACAAGGTTGAGTTTTGAATACAACCATTTATATCAACCAAGGGAATTCATGGATTTTAATATTGTCGCCAGCGGGCATGGTACTTTTTCAAATTTTCTCTCTGTGGGCTTCTGGTCGAAATACCGGCCGGTTGAGATGAATGACTTTTTCGAGCCACGGGTAGCGGGCAGGCATTTCAAACGCCCGGAATTTTATTATTTAAACACTTGGATTTCGACAGATTACAGAAAGCCTGTAGCGTTAGATCTGAGAGGCGGATTAAGAAAAGAGTTTGGGCATGGATATTTTTATGAAATCGGGCCCAGATTCAGAATGAATCATAAAATACAGTTGAAATACAAGTTTGAATATGACCACAGGGCAAACGAGAGAGGTTATGTAACCGATTTTTATCCTGAAAGTGATAGTATTATTTTCGGTAAAAGAAATAAAACAACCTATACAAACAGCATTGAAGGTTCGTATATTTTCGATAATAAAACCTGGTTAGAACTTAAGCTAAGGCATTACAGATCACAGGTCGATTATAAAAGTTATTACAACCTAAAACAAAACGGTGATTTGGAAAGCACTGGAAATTATGATGCCAATAATGACTTTAACTTCAATGCATTTAACATTGACCTTACTTATTCGTGGAATTTTGCACCGGGAAGTTTCTTAAAAGTGATGTGGAAAAACAACATTGTTGAAAGCAGATCGATAGAAAACAATTCCTTCAATGGATTCATGGAAAATTTAAAAAACACATTTCAATCGGACGAAATGAATAACAGTATTTCTATTAAAATATCGTATTACCTGGACTACAAATACCTTTTCGATAAATCCGGTTAATTTTCCTAAACAAATGATAAACTTTCTTTAATTTTAACATCCAAAACCGGATAAAAATTCTTCTATGATAACAGCAAAATCCATTACAAAATCCTTTGGGGATTTAACAGTTCTGAAGAATATAGACTTCAGCATTGACAAGGGAGAAATTGTTTCGATAGTAGGGCCGAGCGGAGCAGGCAAGACAACACTTTTACAGATTTTAGGGACACTAAGTCGTCCCAATTCCGGCCAGATAAACTTTGGAGATACTAAAATAACGGATTTAAAAGAGAAACAACTGGCCAACTTTCGAAACCGGGAAGTCGGATTTGTGTTTCAGTTTCACCACTTACTTCCTGAATTCACAGCTTTGGAAAACGTTTGTATTCCTGCATTTATAAGAAAAAAGCCTCGTGATGAAGCAGAAAAACAAGCAAAAGAAATATTGGGCTTTCTGAAAATGGAAGACCGTTTAAATCATAAACCAAATGAACTGTCGGGAGGAGAGCAACAAAGAGTTGCGGTAGCACGTGCACTGATTAATGAACCTTCAATTATACTGGCAGACGAACCCTCAGGGAACCTGGATACAAAAAACAAAGAAGAATTACATAATCTGTTCTTCTCATTAAGAGATAAATACAATCCGTCGATTGTTATTGTTACTCATGATAATGAACTGGCAAACAAAGCCGATCGGAAACTCACCCTGAAAGACGGAATTTTTGTCTAGTCTGGGTTACCATTTGCAACGAATACAGCACATTGGTTCCTGAGCTTCTACATCTGCAAACATCCTTATGATGAACGATAGTGACTTGAAAGCATTCCTTGAAGAAAAATTTAATGAATATAACCGTGAAGAATTCATTGAATCTGATCCGATTCAAATCCCGAAACAATTTGAAGACACTAAAGATATTGAAATTGCAGGTTTCTTGTCGGCAACCATAGCATGGGGACAACGACGGACGATCATTGCCAATATGAATTCTCTACTTAAACGAATGAATAACACACCTTATGATTTTATTATGAATGCTGAAGAAGAAGACCTGGAAGCTTTTAGTGATTTCACACACCGTACATTCAACGGAGAAGATTGTATCTTTTTTCTAAGGTCTCTAAAAAATATTTACCAAAACCATGGTAGTTTAGGCGACATATTTCAACACAATTATGAAAGAAAAGGAAACATCCCGGATACTATACAAACATTCCGAAACATATTTTTTGAAATACCTCATCCAGTGCGTACACAAAAGCACGTGGCTGACATTTCAAAGAAATCCTCTGCCAAAAGGCTCAACATGTTTTTGCGCTGGATGGTCAGAAAAGATAAACGAGGCATTGATTTTGGGATTTGGGATAAAATAAAGATGAAAGACCTGTTCATCCCGCTTGATATTCATAGTGGCAATGTTGCCCGCGAACTCGGTTTACTCAAAAGAAAACAAAACGATTGGAAAGCTGTTGAAGAATTAACCGGGAAGCTCAGAGAATTCGACCCGGATGATCCGGTAAAATATGATTATGCACTTTTCGGACTCGGTGTGTTTGAAAAATTTGCCTGAAAATATTGTAAATTGTTATATCTGAATTTTATATTAATTATTGATGGTTTTAACATTAGCGGTAATAATTTGCGGTTTGATTATAGGAGAAGCGATTACGCTTTTAGCCGGCAGCTATCTGATCAGTAAAAAAACGCTTCCATGGCTGAACAGAAAAAATTCACTCCTGTTAATTTTTGATATAATTTTAGCCTCGCTAATTATTATTGCTTTTCCCGCACTTAATTACCTCCCTGTATTCGTCTATTACTCTTCGCTTATCCTGACTATTGGTTCCCTGTTATTTCGAACAAGGGAATATATCTTCCAAATTGAAAATAAATTTTGCGAAAACAAGGCTTTGTACATAATCAACAATATACTAGCGGCCGGATTGTTAGTTGT
>CAYFRV010000276.1:0-4046 GCA_964345495.1 uncultured Bacteroidales bacterium
TTTTTTAGTAGTTTATTTCAAAAATTTTCTTTTAAAAACAATGGAACAATAGCAAGGGTATTTTCAGAATTAAAGCGGCCTCTGCAATCCTGGCACCAACCTTATTCTATTACTAAATGCTGTAAATCAAACACTTAAACGACTTATAAATACAAGGGTCCTCCAAAAAGCGAATTTTTTCCTATAGTTTATATACATTGGGGGTTAGCAAACAATGCATCGTGAAATCAAGATGTTTGATTTTTCTTGTTTTCCTGTTGAGCATTACTACCATTATCTGGGGTGTTCTTTTTGGCATTGCCCCAAAAAGAACCAAAAAACGCTAGGAAAAGGTCAGTCTATCTTTCCGCAAATTCCTCCCACCCTGCACGACTCCTGTGAGGCTGTCCAAAAAATCGTTTCTATAGATTTGCTGAAAATCAGGTTTTGCCCCGGACCCTGAAGGAAGCCCTGATTTTCAGCAATTTATTGTTTTATAACCAGGATAAAAAATCGTTGAAAACATTGTTTGGTCTATTTTTGGACAGCCTCTTCCCTGGCCTGCGCACCAATTAAAAAAAGTTTTGCTTCCATACTAATTCAGTTTGGTCAGGCCGCATAATAAAATTTTGCCATAAATCAAGGAAGCTAAAAAAATTCGTGAGCGTCCGTTGCATCTGCGTCATCCCTGCCAGACAGAAAGGCAGGCACGTTCCATTAAAGCTCTGTAAAAGAAACAGTTGTGCGTTTATGTATATGGGAACCCCGAATATCTGGTAAGACAATTATAGATAGAACTTTTTACTGGCTATTACGTAGTAATGTTTAGGTAATACTTTAGCAATGTATTGATATTGCTAAACTTACACTTGTTAAGAAAGAAATCATATTCAAATGAAGAGAGGAATAATTCTAACAACTACCATTTCAATCCTGGTTTTTATCTGTTTAATATTGGTCCCCCGGAATTATATTTACGCTGAAAATGGGAAAATTCAGCTTACAGAAAAAAAAGACTCACTCGAAAGATATAGTGAATTAGGAAAAAAGCATTTTTCAAATAGAAATTACGATAAAGCTTTAGCTTATTTTGAAAAAATATTAAGCATAAAAAAATCTATATACCCGGAAAATCACTCTGAAATAGCTAAAGCTTATGCCAACGTGGGGGTAGTGCATAAAAGGCAGGGCCAATTAGATCAATCCCTTAACTGTTATAAGAAAGCCATTCAAATATACAATCAAAACAATGATACCAAAAACCGTTCATTGGGCACTCTCTATTCCAACATGGGCAATATTTTCACCCTACAAAAAAACTATAAGAAAGCAGAAAGCTATTATAACCAGGCAATTAACCTACTTGCAGAAGATTCGTTGTCAAACCTGGACAGAATCAGTATGGCCTATAACAATTTGGGATTGCTATTTAAAGATTTAAAACTATATAAACAATCTATTCACTTTTATACAAAAAGTTACCAATTAAAAAAGAAACTGAATCTATCGATTATCGCCACATTAATGAATTTAGCGATTGCATATAAAGAAACCGGGGATATAAATACTGCAGAAAAATATTATTCGCTTGCCAAACAAGAAATCCTTGAAAAACACGGAAGAAACAGCCACTACCTGGGGAGTAATTATTTAAATCAGGGCATTGTAAAATTACAAAGAAACAATTTTAATGAGGCCGAACAATATTTTCAAAAAGCGCTGCGCATTTTTAGAAATTCTTTTGGGGAAAAGCATCCTAAAACTTCAAACTGCTATATCAATTTAGGAGACGTGTATTTTAACAGGAAGGATTATAACAAGTCAACTCAATATTATCAAAAAGCCCTAATATCCTTGTCTGATTCATTTAATAACAGCAATTTATCTGCAAATCCTGAAATTGAAAATGTATTTTCTAAAAATTCATTTCTGAAAATATTGAAAAGAAAAGCCGCTGGGCTTGAAAACATTCAAAAAAACAGGATTAAAAACTTAAACCTATCACTAAACACTTACGATAAAGCATTAAAAGTTATTCGCAATATAAGATCGGGCTATTTAAATGAAAATGCGAAACTTGATTTAACAGCAAAAGAAAGAGAAACATTTATAAATTCGATTAAGGTATCAACAGAACTGTATAACAAAACAAACGATACAAAATATCTGGAAAAGGCCTTAAATTATTCTGAACGAAGCAAAGCAGCGGTTTTATACGACAACATTCAATCAAACCAGGCACTAAAGATCTCAAATATACCAGATAGCCTACAAGAAAGAGAAAACCAAATAAAAAAGAAAATATGGACATTTGAGGAATTGATATATGAAGAAAAACAGAAAAAAAATCCCGGTAATAAACAAATTGAATATTGGAACAATCAGCTTTTTAGCTTAAAAAATGAACATGAAGACTTAATCACTCTTTTCGAAAAAAAATATCCTAAGTATCATCAATTAAAATATAACCTTGAAGTTCCAACTAAATCATATATCCAGGAAAAATTAAAAAAAGATGAAATCATCCTCGAATACGTTCTTACCGGGAAACAATTATATGCATTTCTAATTAAGAAAAATGACCTGTTACTCAAACAAACCTCCATTGATTCCAGTTTTTTCTCAAATATTCGAGACTTACAACAGTTTCTTGAGAGGCGAAATTTTTCAGACCATTCAATAGATAATTTTAACCATTTTAACGAAATTTCAAACAGTCTCTACTCGAAGCTCATAGAACCATTAAGTATCCCGAAAGACAAAAGATTAATTATCATTCCGGATGATATTTTGTCTTACATACCCTTCGAAATTTTGATTAAACGTAAGTCTGAATCTAAAAAGATTCGATATAAAGATTTGACATATCTAATTAAAGATCACCCGGTTAGTTATTCATACTCTGCAAAAGTGCTTTTTAACCAGAACAATACTCAAAACAATATTTTTAATAAACTCGGAGCCTATGCTCCAACTTATGAGAATATTGAAGAATTACCAGATAACGCGCTTTCAACAAGGCAAAAATACAGGGAAAAACTATATCCGTTAAAGGGTATAACTAAGGAAGTCAACAGAATATCCGAAATCGTACCCGGCAAAGTTTTCACAAAAGAGCAGGCTACAGAAAAAAATTTTAAAAAGACTTCGGGCAACTTTGACATTTTGCATCTAGCCATGCATACTATTATTGATGACGATAATCCAATGTATTCGAAAATGGCCTTCACGCAAACACCAAATGAAAATGAAGATAACTTCCTGAATACCTACGAAATATACAACCTTAACCTTAAAAGCCGGCTTGCAGTGCTTAGTTCATGTAATACAGGTTTCGGAAAACTGAATAAAGGAGAAGGTGTGATGAGCTTAGCGCGTGGATTCAAATACGCAGGTTGTCCTTCAATTGTAATGACATTATGGCCTGTTGAAGACAACTCAAGCATCAGGTTGATGGAATATTTCTATGAAGCGCTTAAAAAAGGAAAAACAAAAGATGAAGCGATACAAACAGCCAAGGTAAAGTTTTTAAACAATTCAGACCGGCTCCATGCTCATCCTTATTTTTGGTCGGGATATATTTCAATCGGAGATCAATCTTCCGTATATCTCCCAAATTATTTTTACTGGATTGGTGGTGTTTTACTATTAATGGTGTTAGCGGCAGCTTTTATATTAGGCAAATTCAGAATTAGAAGTATATTTTAAAATTGTCATCAGTTTATTTATAAGTAGTAAACCATTGGCTGTTAGCTATTGGCTATTGGCAGAAAGAAACAGTAGTCGTCTAAACAAATAAACTCCTAAACATCTAAACAATAAAACAACAGTATGACAATTGAATGACAACAGAATGACTAACCGCAATGGACGCAAGGAAGGCGCAAGGAGCGCTAAGATGGTTGAAGGTTTAATGTTCAACGTTGTATGTTGCATTAATCCAAACTCGAAACGCGAAACCCGAAACAACCGAATGACTAAAGTATGCCGATTGACTGACTACCGAATGACCACCGCAAGGTTAACAGCAGCGGGTGGTGAATGAGTAACTAACAAGACGGAATGTT
>CAYFRV010000277.1:0-4042 GCA_964345495.1 uncultured Bacteroidales bacterium
AATCTCATCATTTCTTATTAAATTGGTGCAAATTTACAATTTTTAGAAACGTTGCTTTTCAACTCAGTAATATTTTTAATCCGTGAAAAATAAATATATTTGTTAATAAGAACTAATTTTGTTTAAAATGTTAAAAAAAGCCATTGTCAGAAGGCCCTGTGAAAATATGGTAAAAGGAATTAGTAACGGGAAACAGGGTTCTCCGGTTTACTCAACTGCACTAGAGCAACATGATCAATACATTCAGGCTCTGGAAAAATGTGGTTTACAAGTAACGATCCTGGAAAAAAACAATACTTTTCCCGATTCTGTTTTCATAGAAGACACGGCTATTCTGACAAAAGAATTTGCAATAATCACAAATCCTACCCCCAAATCCAGAAAAGAAGAAATCGCAGGAATAATACCCACATTAAAACAACAATACAAAACAATAGAATACATAGCCGCACCGGGAACTCTTGAAGGCGGAGACATAATGCAAGTCGGTGATACTTTTTATATCGGCAGATCATCCAGAAGTAATGATGACGGAATTCGTCAGTTCAAAAGGATCGTTACCAAACACGGATACAATACAACAACAGTAGAAATGCCAGACATACTGCATTTAAAAACAGGTGTATCCTACCTTGAAAATAACGTTTTACTTATTAGTGAACAATTAAAAGATAATCCTGCATTCGCCTCCTTCAAAAAGATAATTGCAGAAGCACCGGAAGCCCATGCAGCAAACAGTCTTAATATAAATGGAAAAATCTTAACACCAAAGGATTGTCCTTCAACATTAAAAAAATTAGAAAATGAAGGATTTAATGTCACAGAATTAGAAATCACTGAGTTTATGAAACTAGACGGGGGATTATCGTGTATGTCGTTAAGAACCTAAGAATATATAGTGGTTCACAAGGATTTTGACAGCAAAATAAAAAATTCCTGAGTGATATAGTTCTTAAAAAAGATTGATAGAAAGTTTTTTAATTTATAAGAAAAAAATTAATTTTGCTCCGCTATTAAATAAGTTAAATAACAATTTATTAAAACAATTAATTATGCAAAAACATTATGAAACCGTTTTCATTACAACTCCCGTTTTATCTGAAGAACAGATGAAGGAAGCGGTTACCAAATTTAGAAACATTCTTAAAGAGAATGGCGCCGAAATTGTTTTTGAAGAAAGTTGGGGGCTTAGGAAACTAGCTTATCCCATCGATAAAAAATCAACCGGCTTTTATTACTTAATCGAATACAAAGTAGATCCACAGGTTATAGATAACCTGGAAATTGAATTTAAGCGAGATGAGCGCATATTGCGATTCATGACAGTAGCAATGGATAAATACGCTATTGAATACGCTGTAAGGCGAAAGAATGAAAAAAGTAATAAAACCAAGGAAAAAACTGAAAGCAAGGAGGAATAAGCCATGGCACAACAAAATCAATCAGAAGTAAGATATCTCAATCCGCCAGCAATAGAAGTTAAAAAGAAAAAATTCTGCTGGTTCAAAAAGAACAGGATAAAATATGTCGATTATAAAAATCCTGATTTCCTGAAGAAGTTTCTTAATGAACAAGGTAAAATCCTACCAAGAAGAATTACGGGAACTTCACTTAAATATCAAAAAAAAGTGGCTAAATCAATTAAAAGAGCAAGACATATAGCTTTGCTACCTTATGTAACTGATATGTTAAAATAAATAAGCAAATAAATCATGGAAATCATACTTAAAGAAGATATACAAAACCTGGGAAGCAAGAATGATCTGGTAACCGTAAAAAATGGTTATGCCAGAAATTACCTCATTCCACAGGGTCTGGCGGTTTTAGCTACAGAATCTGCAAAAAAAATGCATGAAGAGAATTCTCGCCAGAGAGCACACAAAGAAGAAAAACTCAAAAAAGTTGCTGAAGAACAAGTAAAAACACTTGATAATATAAATATTGTTATTGGAGCAAAAACCAGCTCTAAAGGAAAAATTTTCGGTTCAGTTAACACCATTCAAATTGCTGAAGAACTAAAGCAACAAGGCATTGAAATAGACCGAAAAAATATTTACATTAAAGAAGAACCGATTAAAGAAGTTGGAAAATACACTGCTACTATTAAACTTCATAAAGAAGTATCAAAAGATATTGAATTTGAAGTTAAAGGTGAATAACAAGAATTTTCAACACAAAATATTAAAAACAGTCTCTTTTTTAGGGACTGTTTTTTTCTATATATTAATTTTAAGAACATTCTACTAATTTTGAAACCACCAAAAATTCAAACTTATGGAATGCAAACAAAATCAAAACAAATATCGCTGCACATGGGCTAAGAGGCCGGAAGAAATTAAATACCATGATGAAGAATGGGGAGTTCCTGAATATGACGATAAAAAATTATTCGAATTATTAATCCTTGAAAGTTTTCAGGCCGGCCTCTCATGGCTTACTATTCTAAAAAAAAGAGAATACTTTCGCGAAGCATTCGATAATTTCGACTATAACAAAATTGCTGACTATTCAACCAATAAGATCAACCTTCTGCTGAATAATCCAAACATAATAAGAAACAAGAAAAAAATTGAGTCAACTATCAATAACGCAACTGTCGTTAAGCAAATACAAATGGAATATGGCAGTTTCAAAAATTATTTCTGGAGTTTCACGGATTATACACCGATAGTTAATAAATGGAAAAACGCCTCCGAAGTACCCGCTAAAACCTCATTATCAGATAAGATAAGCAAGGATATGAAAAAGAAAGGATTCACTTTTTTTGGCTCTACGATCTGCTACTCATTTATGCAAGCTGTAGGAATGGTAAATGACCATGAAATGGATTGTTTTCGATACAATGAGTTATTAAATACCACCAACTTGTGAAACTCTAAATCACATTTTTTTGCCTGATTTTATCTAAAGGAATATACACAACTACGAATTAATAAAAAATAATTGCAGTATTTTTGCACGTTATTTATACAAAAATAGATTTGAAATGAAACAAATACATAAAAACAGAAAATACTGGATTATTTTGCTTTCCATCATTCTGATTGTTGGAATTATTGTATCTGTAAATCTGTACAATAAAATATTCAGTTCTAATGTGTCCCTTAAAAACGGAAAACAAGAAACATATTTCTGTATCCCTTCGGAAGCAGGATACAATGATGTTATTGACCTTCTAAAGGAAAAAGATTACATCATCGATATTCAGTCATTAAGGTGGGTTGCTAAAAAAAAGGATTACGACAGGTATATTCAGGCCGGAAGATACAAGATTAAAGACGGGATGAACAACAATGAGCTGGTAAACATGTTAAGATCAGGAAATCAGGAACCTATAAACTTAACAATCAACAACATAAGAGCCAAAAAAGACTTAGCATCAAAAGTCTCAAAGAAAATTGAAGCTGACTCAGCGAAACTTATAAAGTTACTGAATGATAATGACTTTTTAGAACAATATGATTTCAATACGAATACTGTCTATGCAATGATTCTGCCCGATACTTATGAATTCTGGTGGAATACAAATGCCAGGGGTTTTATGTCAAGAATGCACAAAGAGTTTGAAAATTTTTGGGATGAAGAAAAAAGAAGAAAAGCCGAAGAATTAAATTTTTCTCCGGTAGAAGTTAGCACACTGGCTTCTATTGTTGATGAAGAAACAATTAGAAACGATGAAATGCCAAGAATTTCGGGTGTATATATTAATCGATTAAGAAAAGGAATGAGGTTGCAGGCAGATCCAACTGTAAAATTTGCTGTTGGCGATTTTACAATTAAACGGGTACTAAACAAACACCTGGAAATCGATTCTCCCTACAACACCTATAAAAACAGAGGCCTACCTCCGGGACCAATAAATTTTCCTTCCAAGAAAGCCATTAACTCCGTATTAAACTACGAAGAACATGATTATCTGTATTTTGCAGCAAAACCGGATTTTTCAGGCTATCATAACTTTTCAAAAACGCATTATCAACATATTCGAAATGCAAGAAAATACCAGCAAGCACTTAATGAGGAAAGAATATGGAGATAGGAT
>CAYFRV010000278.1:0-4000 GCA_964345495.1 uncultured Bacteroidales bacterium
TACTATTTCTTTGTGCTAATAGCCAATAGCTAAAAGCCAACAGCTTAATACTTATAAAAAAACTGATGGCAATTTTAATATTTATCTCTACTTATGAAAATACCTACTTATAGGGTTACCACCTGATATGAATTATTCTGAATATTGTAAGATAACAGTTTTCCGTCCAGTATATCTCCGGTTTGGGTCAACATTTTAATTGCTTCATTTGCCTGAATGCTTCCTATGATCATTGGCAGCGTGGGTATAATTCCTTTAGCTTTTTGTTTTTCAGGCATTTCCGGGAAAATATCGCGTAAATTAACACGGTTTTTGTTATGCAGAATCGTTACAATGCCTTTATAATCGCTTACTGATGCATATATCAATGGTTTTTCCAGGCTTGCACACGTATCATTAATCAGATAACGTGTAGGAAAATTGTCTGTACAGTCCAGAATCAAATCGTAACTTTCAATGATTTTTCTGCAATTTAACTCACTAATACGATCGTTAAATTTATCAATATGAATTTCCGGGTTTAACTGCCGCGCCTTTTGACCCGCGATCTCAATCTTTTCTTTTCCAATATCCGAAGGAGAATAAAGCAATTGCCTCTGGAGATTGCTGTTTTCGACTTTATCAAATTCCACGATACCTAAGCACCCTACTCCTGCTGCAGCTAATACAGGAATTGTAGCCGAACCTAATCCACCGGCTCCAATTACAAGGATTTTCGATTTTTTTAAACTGAGTACAGCTTTTTCACCCATTCCGGGCAAAGAAATCATTCTGGAATATCTTTCTTTTTCGTTATTTGTAAGGTGTGCCATAATTTCACAATAAAATTTACTTTTTAATACAATGGAGCGCTTCATCCCAATTTTTCCAAACTGCTTCATAACCTCTTTCTTCTATAGCGGTCTCAATTTTTTCCGGAGTTCGGTTATCTGCAACCTGAAATTGCTCCAGGTGATTATGTTCTTCATTATATCCGCCGGGTTCTGTTTTTGAACCTGCACTCATAGTTGTAATGCCTAAAGGAAAAGCATGATCCCTAAAATAAGGACTTTCCCGTGTGCTAAGTGCCATTTCTACATTTTCATCAAAGATACGATAAGCAGTTATGAGCTGTACCATTTGTTTGTCTGAAATTTCATAATTCGGCTGGTAACTCCCCGCAAAAGGACGAAGTCTTGGAAATGAGATGGAATAATTTGTTTTCCAGAAATGTTTTTGAAGATACCTGAGATGAAGTGCAGTAAACCACGAATCAATGCGCCAGTCCTCCAGGCCTAGCAACACGCCCAGCCCGATTTTGTGTACTTCAGCTTTTCCCATTCTTTCAGGAGCTTCTAATCTATGTTTGAAATCAGACTTTTTCCCAGATGGATGATAATGACGATAATTCCTCTGATGATAGGTTTCCTGATAAAGATATACAGAATTTAAACCGGCTTTCTGAAGCTTTCTATATTCCTCAATATTCAGGGGCTGAACTTCAATAGAAACCATAGAGAAGTACTTTGTCATCTCCTGAACCACTTCATACAAGTACTGAAAACCAGCTCTTTGGGGATGCTCACCTGTTACCAGCAAAATGTGTTCGAACCCCATTTCTTTTATTTTCTGGCTCTCCTTTCTTATTTCTTCTTTAGATAAAGTTTTGCGGGCAATTTTGTTCGCATGATTAAATCCGCAGTATATGCAACCATTAGTGCACTCATTAGAAAGATATAATGGAATATACAGTTGAATAGTTTTTCCGAATCTTTTCAAAGTAAGTTGCTGACTAACTTGCGCCATCTCTTCAATATATTCTGAAGCAGCTGGTGAGAGCAGTGCCATAAAATCGTTCAGATCAGCATTTCCGGCATTTGCAAGGGCTTTTTCAACATCACCGGAAGTTTTGCTATAAATATGGTCTTTAATTGTATTCCAGGAATAATGTTGAATGTTGTCAAAAAAGCTCATACGGATAGTTTTAATCGTTTAAAAAAGAAGTCAATGGGCTTGTAGAACGGGCTCTGTCAGATTTTTCTCCTAACTTAGCACGATAAGCCATACTTCCGGCTTCCACGCTCAATTTAAAAGCCTTTGCCATTTCTACAGGATCTCCGGCTACAGCAATTGCTGTGTTGACAAGAACGGCATCAGCACCAATCTCCATCGCCTCGGCAGCGTGAGAAGGCGCGCCAATACCAGCATCAACCACAACAGGCAAGTTGCTCTGCTCAATAATGATCTTCAAAAATTCCCGTGTATTCAATCCCTGGTTGCTTCCAATCGGCGACCCCAATGGCATAACTGCTGCACTTCCCGCTTCTTCAAGCTTTTTACACAAAACCGGGTCAGCTTGTATATATGGCAAAACAATGAACCCATCTTTGGCCAGTTCTTCAGTAGCTTTTAATGTTTCCTCTCCGTCCGGCAGCAAATACCGCGGATCCGGATGAATTTCCAGTTTAACCAGGTTTGTTTCCAATGCTTCTCTGGCTAACTGTGCAGAAAACACAGCCTCTTTAGCGTTTCTTACTCCCGATGTATTAGGCAGAATAGACAAACCGGGATGATTAAGATAAGTAAGCATATCGTCTGTTTTGACCTTTTTATTCATCCTTCGCAGAGCTACTGTCACCAACTCCGAACCGGATGCTTTAATCGCTTCCGACATCACCTGGTTGGAACTGAATTTTCCCGTTCCGGTAAATAACCGCGAACGAAATTTTTTATCACCTATGGTTAACATATTGTTTTGTTGATTTTAATTTATGAATAAGCTGTTTTGTTGATTTCTCTATGTCATCGCTATTTGCCAATGATGAAGAAACAACCACCCCATGAATACCGGTAGTTGCTAATTCTTCAATATCTGATAGTTCTATTCCTCCAATACCAAAGACCGGAAGCGTTATTTCATGATCCTTTAATGCATTCATTATATTGCGAAATCCTTCCTGACCCAAAATTGGCGACAATTTCTGTTTTGTAGCAGTGTGCCTGAATGGGCCGAGACCTGCGTAATCCACCCCTTTCCTGTAAAGTTCAATGATCTCTTCGGAACTGTTTGCAGTTCCCCCGATAATTTTGTCATGGCCTAAAATTTGCCTTGCTTTTTCCGGAGCCATGTCTTCTTTTCCAAGATGCACGCCGTCAGCATTCACACGAAAGGCAAATTCAACATGGTCATTAACTATAAATTTTGCGCCAAATTCCCGGCAAATCGATTTCACTTCAGCTCCGACATTTAACCATGTTTCAATATTTGTGTCTTTTAAACGTAACTGAATCCATCTGCCTCCGCCTTTGCAAACATTTTCGACTTGTTGTGGAATACTTATTTTACTCCACTGATTGGTTATGTATTGCAGTCGCTCTTCAATGAAAATGTTCGGCGGATTTTTCTCTTTGTTCATAAATAGCTTCTTTAAGTAGTTTAAATCGTTTCTTTAACTCTTCCATGTCAGCATTCCGGGAAAATTCCTTCCATAAATAGCCTAATACAGCATATCCGGCGAATGGAATATTCTGTAGCGACTTAATATTATCCGGGTTGATGCCCCCAAGCGCTACAATTTCTGTATTTATTGCGTTTTCTCTAAAAAATTTACTGAGCGTATTTTTTGAAAACCTTGATTTATAACCTTCTTTGGAAATACTGTTAAAAACCGGGCTAATAAAGGCATAATCATAACTGCTGTCCAACATTAAAATGTCATCTTTGCTGTGCGTTGAAATGCTAATGTGATAGTCTTTAAATTTTTGTTTTATACCTGAATCTTTTGTTTTCTGATTGATATGTATTCCTTTTAACCCATACATTTCCACCAACTTATAATGATGATGTAAAATAATATTTCCGTGGTATTTTTCAGGGATTTCCTGCAGAAAATGCTCGATCTCTTCTATTTCCCAGGCTGGCTTTCTCAAATGGAAATTTTTTAGTCCCAAACTGAAGAGTTGTTGGATTGCTTCAGCTTCACCTTTGATTCTTTCCGGCCAGGAAATTACAATAAGCGAT
>CAYFRV010000279.1:0-3986 GCA_964345495.1 uncultured Bacteroidales bacterium
AACTGATTATGTATTTTCAATATTAAACGTAATCAGGTTTATTTCAGTTTATTCAAACCTCACTAGCCAATGATTCGACAAGTCTCACAACCTTATTACATTATTTAACAAATTATTGATTATAAATTTATTTGTATAATTATTTTAATTTAGCGTAATTTTTCCGAATAGTTAACAACTAATTGGGATGATTCGTTCTACATTGATTTATGAAAAACATCTATAAAATGTTAAAACGCACATTAAGTATTGTATTTGCTTTTCTTTTGTTTGTAAGCCTTGTGAATGCGCAGGAGGTGACAATAAAAGGACACGTAAAGGACAAGGAGAACGGAGAAGTTTTAATCGGAGTGAATGTACACTTAAAAGGTACTTCAACCGGAACTGCGTCTAACGCCTATGGGTTTTATTCCTTAACTGTACCAGAAAGTAGTCAGACTGTAGTTTTCTCTTATATAGGGTATCAGTCAAAAGAATTCGATTTAGATATAGAGAAAGATACAACATTGAATGTGGAATTAATCCAAAAAACAGAGGATTTAGAAGAAGTTGTTGTTTCTGCAAAGAGGGCGGATGAAAATATTAGATCCACAAACATAAGTGTAGAAAAGTTAGATAGCCGAACCATTGAAAAGCTGCCGGTTTTAATGGGAGAAGCTGATATGATTAAATCCCTTCAGCTTATGCCAGGTGTTAAATCAATGGGAAGCATGAGTACAGGTATGAGTATTCGGGGTGGCAGCAGAGATCAAAATTTGTTGCTCCTTGATGAAGCTCCGGTCTACAGTGCCGAACATCTGTCAGGTCTGTTTTCTGTTTTTAATAACGATGCAGTAAAAAATGTTGAGCTGTATAAAGCGAATATTCCGGCGCGTTATGGAGGAAGACTTTCATCATTGATCGATATTCGGATGAAAGATGGAAATTCTAAAAAGTTTGCAGGCACCGGAGGAATAGGTTTATTATCCAGTCGTTTAACACTAGAAGGGCCTATTGTTAAAGATAAATCCAGTTTTATTGTTTCCGGCAGAAGAACTTATACCGACCTGGCTGTTGATCTTTTTAAAGAAATTAGTAATGATGGTGAAATTCAGGATTTTCCCCTTTACTTCTATGATTTGAATATGAAAGCTAATTATAGGATAGATAATAATAATCGCCTTTATGCTTCAGGGTATTTCGGAAGGGACAATTTTTCTTATAACTTGGGTGAAGGAAATAGTAGCGAATTTGACTGGGGAAATTATACAACCACTTTACGCTGGAATCACATTTTCAATCAAAAGCTGTTTTCAAACTTTACACTCTTAGCCAGCAACTATGATTATTTGCTTGAGAATCATCTTAGTACAGGAGAAGAAGAAAACACCTATTCTTTTGAATATGATGCATTTGTGAAGGATTATTCTTTGAAGATGGATTTTGGATACTATCTTAACGATCTAAATACCATTCACTTTGGTGCGCAAACCACCTATCATGACTTTAACCTGGGTGATGTGAATGGAAAACAGGCTAATCAGGAATTTGAATTAGAACTTCCAAAGACAAAAAGTATCGAGAGTGGGATATATTTGAGTAATGAACAAAAGCTCACTGATAATTTTTCTCTGAACTATGGGCTTCGTTATTCTTTGTTCCAAAATATAGGGAGAGCAACAGTAAATATTGTAGATGACAATTATAATGTTATTGGAGAGGAGAAATATGATGAAGGTGAAATATATCAAACCTATCAGAATCTAGAACCACGTTTTGCTATGACATACGTTCTTTCAGACGACCAATCTATTAAAGCAAGTTATAGCCGGACAAGTCAATACATTTTCATTGCATCAAATTCCAGAAGAGGTAATCCGCTGGATGTATGGATGTCAGCTAATCCCAATATTAAGCCTCAGGTTGGTGATCAATACAGTACCGGATATTATCGGAATTTCTTTGATAACAAGGTCGAAACTTCTGTTGATATTTATTATAAGGATATGCAAAATCAAGTTGCTTTCAGAGAATTTGCTGAACCCCAGTTCAATCCCAATATTGAAGAAGATCTGCGTTTTGGGAAAGGCAGGGCTTACGGAGCTGAACTGATGATAAAGAAAACCAAAGGCCGGCTAAGTGGTTGGATTAGCTATTCATATTCTGTTTCAGAATTAAAGATAGATGATATTCAGCATAAAGGCTGGTATCCTTCTCCGTTTGACAGGCCTCATGATTTGAGTATTGTTGCTATGTATGATTTAACAAATCGTATCAGTATTTCTGCTAACTGGAGTTATAAAACAGGAAGACCGTTGAATGCTCCTGCCGCCAGATATGAATATGGTGGAGTTATAGCACCTTATTACTCCGGAAGAAATCAAGACAGAATGCCTGATTATCATCAGCTTGACTTTAACATAACAATAAAAAACAAAGAGAAAGCCTCTCAATTAATAAATGGAGAATGGGTGATATCTGTAAATAACGCTTATGCGAGGAAGAATGCTGATGCCCTGTTTTTCCAGCAGGAAGCATATAACTCTTACGAAACCAAGGCCAAAAAAGTAAGCTATTATACTATTTTCCCTTCTGTTTCTTACAATTTTAAATTTTAAAAAATAAAAGTTTATGAAGCATATACGTTTTTTATTAATTCCATTATTGACGGTCTTTCTTTTTTCATGTATAGAAGAAATTGATTGGGAAACAGAAGATTATAAAGAGCTTTTGGTTGTTGATGGTTCATTTACAGACGAATATAAGAGACATAAGATAAAATTAACAAAGACTGCAGATTATTTTAGTGGGGAGAAAACCCCGGCGATTAGTGGAGCAGATGTTAGCATTAGTAGTGATTCCGAAACGATTGAATTTGTTGAATCTTCTGAAGAACCTGGTGTTTACGTAACAGAAAATCCGGTAGCCGGATTAGTTGGCAAAGAATATACATTGAATATTATACTGCAGAACCCTATAAACGGTAAAATAAAATACTCTGCTACAGAGAAAATGGAACCCGGGGTTGATTTGGACAGTATTCAGGCTATTTTATACGATAATCCTGTTTATGCAGAAGAAAGCCCGGGTATGGATTCGATGATGGTCGATGTTCGTTTATTTTGGAAAAAGCCTCCTGTGGAGGATAATTATTACAAGGTTCAGTTATATTTAAAGGATAGTATAAATAATCGTACAATTGACGATTTTTCAATATTTGAAGGTCAGGAAGAAATTAAAGGCACATCTGTTAGTAATATTTATTTTTTCAAAAATTTTCAGCCTGACGATACCGTAGTGCTTGAAAACAGTTCGGTGTCAGACGAATATTATGAATACATAGACGGACTTAAAAATATCACTAACCAGGAGGATGATCAGTTTTTTGACATGTCCGGACCTCCGGCAAATGCTGTGGGAAATATTGAAGGAGCAGAAGCTTTGGGTTATTTCAGAGTGTCAAGTGTTACCAGGGATACCACAGTAATACTTGATGGACGTGATGAATGAGGTGTTTATTCAAATAGTAACCATCTACCTTGCCGGAATTACAGGGCTTTATAAAGGTGTCCCCGTTGGTTTTGCCCTTCAGGCTTCCCCTTATGTTACTGCCACTTTTACAGCTCTGGGATCAATTACGGCTGTTTTTGTAATTTGTTTTTCAGGTATTTCCTTAAAGAGATGGATTATTAATAAGTTTTTCAGAAATAAGATAGAGAAGAAAAAAAGCCGATTTACTTCGCTAATGGAGCGTTATGGAGTAGTTGGTCTTGGATTGCTTGCACCGGGGATTATTGGACCGATCATAACAATTATTTTAGGGATATTGTTGGTAAAAGAGACAAAACGACTCATGATATTTTTAAGTGCTGGTATAGTATTATGGTCAGTAGCACTTACCATTGTTGCGTCAATAAGCTTAGATCTGCTGGAACAATTTATATGATGATAATTTTAGTAATAGAATATAAATTGAATTGACTGGATTATTCAACCTATTTAACTCA
>CAYFRV010000280.1:0-3982 GCA_964345495.1 uncultured Bacteroidales bacterium
AAAATTAGCATCAGTTTTTTAATAAGTATTAAGCTTTTGGCTGTTAGCTATTGGCAAAAAGAAACAGTAGCCGTTGAACGAATATACTCCTAAACAATTAAACAATTCAACTGGAATAAATTAGTAGGCAAAGTTTTAAGTTTTTTTGTAAGCGCCTAAAACATTCCCGCGATAAATTCTTCTTGATTAACACCATGAAAATATTTATTAAATGGAATCCCCCGGAGTTTTTCTCTTACCTTGCTTTCTTCGTGAGCCGTGTCTTTCAGGAGTTCTTCCACTTCTTCTGTTTCAAGGGTGTTGAAATAATCTCCGAAAATTTTTATTTGTTTTATAATGCCTTTTTCTACCTGGATGTGAAATTCAATATTTCCACCCTCGGTTTTTATAAGTTTTTCAAAATTGTATTTTGGCGATGAACCAAAGTTCCATTCCCATTTGCCATATTTCTCTTCAACCAATCGATTGATCTTGTTTCGGTCTTCTTCTGTGTATTCGTATAAATATGCGCCCGCATAGTTTGAAAGAATGTAATGCATAATGCGGTCGCGAAACGTCAATACGTCGATTTTTTCCGGCATGTGATCACTGATGTTTGAAACGCGGCTTTTAACAGATTTTACTGCTTTATCTCTGAATTTCAATGGGTTTACTTTCAGTGCATTGGAAAGGTCGGTCATAACGGAAGAGAAAAGCAATGTACCGTGATGTATCATTCTGTTTCCATTTGTATGTTGAGCATTTCCTGATATTTTTTTACCGTCGATCACAATATCGTTTCTGCCCTCAAATTTGGCATTGATGTCCATGTTTCTTAGCACATCAATGATTGGTTTGGTAAATGTGCTAAAATCTACTTTATCCTTACTTTTATCAATGTTTTTAATAAACGTGAAATTGAGGTTTCCCAGATCGTGAAAAACAGCTCCACCACCGGATAATCTTCGAACAACATCAATGTTGTTTTCTCTGACATATTCGACGTTTATTTCTGCCAGCGTATTTTGGTGATTACCGACGATAATTGAGGGTGCATTTCTCCATAGCATGAATACGTTATCAGAGAAATTCTTCAGTACATACTCTTCAGCCGCTAAATTGAAATAAGGATTGGTATCTTCGTTTTTTATACAGATCATAGTTTTTAGTTTAGTAATCTACTACAATCTTACCCGGAAAATGTTTTTTTCAGAAACCGGTTGCCGAATAAATTATATAAGTAAAAAACTGAAAAACCTAAGCCCATTCCCAAAATAGCGCCGCCGATAATATCCAAAGGATAATGAACACCCAGGTAAATTCGGCTATAGGAAACTACCGCAGCCCAGATGAAAATAAACCATGTAAAGTATTTGTTTTTAAACAGCCGTGTAGTGAATGCTGCAAG
The DNA here is from genome assembly GCA_964345495.1 of uncultured Bacteroidales bacterium. GTDB lineage: Bacteria > Bacteroidota > Bacteroidia > Bacteroidales > UBA12077 > JAGXLC01. Next base: position 1,388 of record CAYFRV010000280.1, read on the forward strand.
AGCAAAGGTGTTTGCTGCATGCGATGAAACAAAACCAAACTGGCCACCTCTGTAGTTATTTAGAATGTTCACCTGTTCTTTTATGTCCGGGTTGTGTGAGGGACGAAGGCGTTCGAACACAAATTTAAAACATTTCACGGAGATCTGGTCGGCAAGTGTAATTGCTATAGCAATGAAAACGATTGTTAGAATAGCATTCCATTTATATCGCCACCCCATTAAAATAATAAGCAGTCCGTAAAAGGGATACCAGAATTCCTTATCACTGAAAGCCCACATCACTTTATTCCAAAAAGGAGTTTGGGCATCATTTAAGAAAAGAAAAAGTTGGGTGTCCCAGTTTAGTAATGTTTCTAGCATAAATTTGTATATTAATTTTCCAGTGATTTCCAGATAATATCTTTCAGTTCATTTAGTCTATAGTTTGTTATAGCCGATATGAAAATATAAGTAATGTCAGGAAGGTTTTCTTTCAGGAGGTTCATTAGCTCCTCATCCAGCAGATCTGACTTTGTAATTGCGAGAATTCGTTTTTTGTCCAATAACTCCGGGTTATACTGCTTTAGTTCATTTAGCAGCGTATTGTATTCTTTGTTGATGTCCTCGGTATCTGCAGGAATGGTAAATAGCAAGACGGAGTTGCGTTCAATGTGTCTTAAAAACCTTAGTCCGAGACCTTTTCCTTTATGTGCATTTTCTATTATGCCTGGAATGTCAGCAACCACAAAGGATTTCATGTCGCGGTACCGGACGAGCCCCAGGTTAGGTTCCATGGTTGTAAAAGGGTAGTCGGCAATTTTTGGTTTCTTTGCTGAAATTGAAGCGATTAAAGTTGATTTTCCGGCATTTGGAAAGCCAACCAGTCCCACATCGGCCAGCAGTTTTAGTTCCAGAATAAACCAGCCTTCTTCGTTATCTTCTCCGGGTTGTGCATGCCGTGGCGTTTGGTTTGTTGAGGTTTTAAAGTGCATGTTCCCCAGACCGCCTTTTCCGCCTTTTAAAAGCACGTGTTCTTCGTTGTGTTTGGTGATTTCAAATAGTTTTTCACCTGTTTCGGCATTTTTTGCTACCGTACCCACCGGCACTTCAATGATTTGGTCTTCTCCGCTCTGCCCGAAGCTTCCTGAACCACTGCCCGGCTTCCCGTCTTCAGCAATGACATGTTTTCGGTATTTTAAATGCAGGAGTGTCCAGAGTTGTGTGCTTCCTCTTAAAATGATGTTTCCTCCGTTTCCTCCATCGCCACCATCAGGGCCTCCTTTTGGAACAAATTTCTCCCGGCGGAAATGAACAGAACCTGCTCCTCCTCTTCCTGAACGAAAATAAATCTTTACATAATCGACAAAATTCGATTGGTTCATCAGCTTCTCTCTTTACCTCTTACGAAATGACTTTGTAAATATCTTTGTAATTTCTTCCCAGTCCATCGTAGTCTAATCCGTAACCGACAATAAATTCATTGGGGATTTCCATTCCTACGTAGTCCAGTGAAACCTCTTCCACACAAGCATCGGGTTTGAACAGCATAGTTGCTATTTTTACATCCTTCGGATCGTACGTCTTGATTTGGCGTACCACATTGTTTATGGTTAATCCGGTATCCACAATATCTTCCAAAACAATAACATTGCGGTCTGTCAAGTCTTCATTCAGACCAATCAGTTCTTTAACTTTACCTGATGTGGAAGCGCCCCGGTAAGAAGAAAATTTCACAAAAGAAACTTCACTGCTTATAGTTAGTTCTTTGAATACATCAGCAGTGAACATAAAAGCTCCGTTTAAAATACTTAGAAAAAGCGGTGTTTCTTTATCTTCAAAATCTCTGTTGATTTTTTCTGCAACCTTTTTTATTGCTTGCTTAATTTCCTCGTGGGAGATGGCCTTTTTAAATTCTTTATCTCTTACTTTAATTTTATCCATGAAACAATTTTGTTTATTTTTGGGTTGCACAAAAGTACAAATTAAGCAATTAAGTTATATATTTTAAAAATTAAATTTAAAAAACTTCTATGGAACCTAAAGTAAGCATCATCATGGGCAGCACCTCTGATCTGAAGGTAATGGAAAACGCTGCCAAAATTCTGGACGATTTTAAAATTCCGTTTGAATTGAACGCCCTGTCAGCGCACCGAACGCCCGAGAAAGCTATGGAATTTGCCAAAAATGCTTATTCCAGAGGGATTAAGGTGATTATTGCAGGAGCTGGCGGAGCTGCTCATCTGCCTGGAGTCATAGCTGCATTAACACCTTTGCCTGTTATAGGGGTACCAATTAGGGCATCCATATCAATGGACGGATGGGATTCAATTCTGTCAATTCTGCAAATGCCTCCCGGTATTCCGGTAGCCACAGTAGGCATTGACGGAGCAAGAAATGCCGCTATTCTGGCTACTCAAATTATGGCAACCGGTGATCAACAGATAATGAATACCATGCAGAATTATAAAGCGGGTTTGACACAAAAAGTGATCAAAGCCAATGAAGAATTGTCTGAAGTGAAATTCAAGTACAAAACAAATTAATCCCCATCGCTCAAATTTTTTCTTTAAAAAGCATCCGGTAAGCATTTGCCGGATGCTTTTTATATGCAATTAT
>CAYFRV010000281.1:0-3969 GCA_964345495.1 uncultured Bacteroidales bacterium
CAAATGCAGCTTCTATAGCTGATTTTTCGGAAAGTATAAAACTACCAACCGGTCCGCCCTGAACTCTTAGAGGACCAAATTTTCCACCCACAAGTAATGGTATATCAACCCGGTTGAAACTTTGTGTCTCAACAAACTCTTCAGGGTCTTGTGTGGCAGATTCATATTGTTTCGTAACTTTGATCCTTGAATTTGTGGAACTAAACATTAATTCAGGCTGTACATATACGCCCAGAATTGATAGTCTTCCGAAAAAACCGGCCTGAAAACCTGCTTTTGCATCCTGAGCTTTCATTTTGATTTCCTCATAGTCTGAGCCACTTGGAAGTTCTGTTATTTCTTTATCTAAATTTGATGAAGCTGTCATTAAACCAGCCTTAGCTCCATATTGAAGTTGGCCGTAGCTTTGGAAACCAAATGCTCCAACCAGTAATGCAAGTAAAATAATTCGTTTCATAATACAATCAATTTTAATTTACCTGAAATAATCAAGAATCATGCCTAAACAGATATCTTAGTTCTGTTGTGAAGTGTTGGCGTGTCCTTGTTGCTTTTCTTCATCAGTTGCTTCCCGGACATCGATCACTTCTCCTTTGAAATAAAGATCGTCTCCGGCTAAAGGATGATTGAAATCCATTTTCACTTGTTCATCACCAACTTCCAGTACAATACCATCTAGTTTATTTCCTTCCTGGTCTTGCATTGGAATATAATTTCCTACTTTAAGCAGATCGTAATCGATCTTACCTTCAATTTCAAAAATATTTATTGGCAGGTCGACAATAGCTTCATCAGAGGCTTGACCATAGGCATCGTCACTTTTGATCATGAACTCGAAAGTATCCCCTGATTTAAATCCTTCTAAATTCTCTTCAAATTTTTCAAGCATGTTTCCTACGCCATATAAAAAGGTCAAAGGTCTTTCTTTATCAACTTGTTCAACTGATTCTCCATCAAAACCATCAACACTTAAGTTGTACGTAACTGATACTACTTTTTCTTTTTCGATTTGCATAAACTTGTGCTTTTATTTATTATTTAAAATTTTAACAAAGAAACGGTTTTATTACCGGAATTTCAAAATTAAACTAAAAAAATAGCTAAAGTAAGCTTATAAGCCAGGTTCTGTAAATCTTAAAAAGACTTTCCATCATTTATCTTAGCGGCCTACCCCCCGGCAATCAGGCGAGCAACCTTCAAACGCCGGTATACGTGGCCTTTCAACGCATAAGTCCGCACAGCTATTTTGGTCGCCCAAAATACTGGTGAGCTCTTACCTCACCTTTTCACCCTTATCCGGCAGCTGCCGGACGGTTATTTTCTGCTCCGGAACTATACCCTCTCGGATATCTCCCCTTTCGGGAGTATGCTGCTCTGTGTTGCCCGGACTTTCCTCTGCGCTTATAACGCAGCGATGGAACAGCTTACTTTAGAAATTATTCTTTTAGCAATATTTTAACGAACCATATTCAATTATTATTACCTAAATTCCGCAAGTATCTACTTAAATTTACTTCCGGATTTTGGTATTATTTCAGAAAAACCAGAGTAGCGCCATAGCCATACTCTTTAAAAGAAGCATCCTGATATTTTAATTTCGGATAATCCCGATCCAAAGATTTTCTAAGTTCATATCTGAGTTTTCCATTTCCAACTCCATGAATAAACACAATCCTCTTTGTACGATTATCATTCAAAGCACCCTCCAGTGCCGTATGAAATCGCGCAAGTTGAATTTGAATTATTTCGCTATTAGACAATTCATTTGGTTTTTCTACCAGTTCTTCAATATGAAGATCTACCTCTTCAATATCTGAACTAGTTGATTTTGGTTTGTTTTTTGCAGATGAAGAGCCTTTACCGGGAAAATCTTTTTCTTTAACAGCTTGCAGAATCTCTTCATCCTTTAGATTGCGCAGCTGTTCATAAAAACGCTCTTCGCTTTTTAGTTCCATAACCCACGCGGATTCGTCAAAGAAATCATTTTCTTTAAAAGTAGTTCGTTTGAAAAACCGGGCTGGTTTCAATTTCAAATTTGTTTCCATTGGTGAAACAGGATGGAAAAAACCTTTTCGGAAAAACAAAATCTGAAATTTTAAATCGTTAAGCTCATTGAGGTTTTCCCGTTCTACAGTTTTAATTAAAATTTTGGTGTTGTCCTCTAAATACCCGGATGCAAACCATGAATAAGAATTTTCTTTTTTTACAAGGATCAAATAATAGATTTCAAAATCACTGTCATTAATTAGATAGATATCTAAATCGCTATTCTCTGGTTCTTCCTGATTCAATGGAACAAAAGCAAAATGAATTTCATTGTCCGGATTACTTGCCGAAGGAATATCTTTTTCTTCGGGTTCAGCCTCTTTGAAAAAATTGTATTCTTCTTCTTGCTCTTGAGCTTGTGCTGGTGCTGCTTCTGGTACAACTTTTTCCTGTTTCTTCTCCTGTTCCCCGCTTTCACTTATGAGCAGTTCTTCCATCAAAACAGGAACTTCAAAACCATCGTGAGTTATGACATTTGCCATGTCCTTGCTCAATATTTTTGTTACTTTGCCGCCACCAGTATCATTTAAAAACTTAACCTGATCTCCAACCTTTACTTTCATCTTCTATCCTTTTTATTATGAGACATTTAACTAATGAAGATTTTTTTCATTAGAAACCACAAAATTAACTAAATTTGCCGTTTAATTTTAATGAAGATGCTACAGCCTGGAAAAATATCTGCTAAAGATTTTGATTATAATTTGCCGGAGGAAAATATAGCTAAATATCCTGTAAAACAGAGAGAAAAGAGCAAATTACTACTCTATCAGCAAGGAAAAATTTCGCAGGATGTTTTTGAAAATATCCCGGACTATCTTCCTGAAGATCAGCTAATGGTTTTCAATAATGCACAGGTTGTATATTCACGCTTGCTTTTCCAAAAATCTACCGGCGCCAATATCGAAATTTTTTGCCTGGAACCATGTCAACCAGAAGAATATGCACAAGCATTTCAGCAAACTTCTTCTGTAACATGGTTATGCATGGTTGGCAACTTAAAGAAATGGAAAGAAGATATTCTGGAAAAGAAAATTTCTTTACCAAAAGGAGACCTTAATCTGAAAGCTGAAAAAAAAGGCAGAAAAGACAATGTCATCGAAGTTCAGTTTGAGTGGGACAATTCTTCGATCACATTCGGTGAAATTCTTGACAATGCAGGGATTGTACCTATTCCACCCTATCTTAAACGGGAAAGTGAACCTGTAGACAAGCAGCGCTATCAAACAGTATATTCTAAAATCAAAGGATCGGTGGCTGCACCCACCGCAGGTTTACATTTCAGTGAACCTGTCGTGCGCAAAATCAGGGGAAAGAACATTCAAACTGAAGAAATTACGCTACATGTAGGAGCCGGAACTTTTCGTCCTGTAAAATCAGAAACGGTCGATCAACATGAAATGCATACTGAGCATTTTTCGGTATCACTTCAAACATTAGAACAGCTGGCAAATTCAAAAGGCAACATACTTGCTGTAGGCACAACTTCTGTAAGGACACTGGAAAGTTTATACTGGATTGGTGTGAAACTGAAAACCATGAAGGCCTCACCATCGCGTATTATTTTAAAACAGTGGGATCACCTGGATTTAGATCATTCGATTTCCGTCGAAGCGGCATTAGAAGAAATTCAAAATTACCTTAGAAAAAACCAGGATGAAACCCTGAATGCCAGCACTCAAATTATGATCACCCCGGGATATGAATTCAAACTCACCAAATCAATGATCACCAACTTTCATCAACCCCGTAGCACTCTGCTAATGCTTATTGCAGCATTTGTAGGAGAAGACTGGAAAGATATATATGATTATGCACTGAAGAATAACTTCCGCTTTTTAAGTTATGGCGATAGCTCTTTGCTTATGCCTTAATAGATTGGATTAAGGTAAATGTTTAGGCAGATTCAGAAGTAGAGGTGAA
>CAYFRV010000282.1:0-3930 GCA_964345495.1 uncultured Bacteroidales bacterium
TCAAATGATTCAAACTTGTAACCTAATTCTTGAACTAGGTCCTCTGCTATTGCTACGCTAAATCGTTTCATGATTTTTTTGTTTGTTTTTGTGGGCCCACCTGGATTCGAACCAGGGACTTCCTGAATATGAGTCAGATACTCTAACCAACTGAGTTATAGGCCCCAAAAGTGTACCCCTTTGAAGTTATCGCTGGGGAACACTTAGAAAATATTTTAATATTTTTTGAATGTCATAAACTCATCTTCTGCCTCGTCTGAAATAACAAAGCTTAAAAAAGTACCGCTAGCGTATTTAGCTTTTATATTAAAGCTGTTAATAAATTTCTGCGATAATTGATCGGCTTGCAAATCGGTAGCTGTGCCGCCCGAAATGTTAAACTGAATAGCGTCAGCAATTACTTTGCTAGAAAACTCAACTTCATTTTCTAAATTTTCTGAGGCTCCTACTGTTTTTACTAATAAATTTTTCATTTTTCTAAGTGTTTAATGTTTCAATGATGTAAAGATACAATAACCTTTGTAATTTTGCAAATGTTTTTGGAATTATTTTTATCTTTTTTTTATCTTTTTTTAATTTTTCGGCCGGATTGCATGAACTCTATTATTCCGGTAGTTGCGTCCGGAGCATCATCGTTCTTGTTTTTGCCTTCTTTTTGATAGGAATCCATCGCTTTGTAGTATTCTGGCCACCGGTAACGCCAATCTGACGGAAAAACAACATTGTTCATGACATTTCCGCTGTTGCTGATTATTCTTGCTGTTTTATTTTGACTCTGATGGAACCACTTTATATTAATTATAGCTCGGTTTTCATTAATTATTCTTTGTACGTTTCTTGCAAATGACCTACCACCATTATTGCTTTCAATCATTGCCACAGTGACATTATTTTTAATCAATGATTTTGCGGTTTCGGGCTCTGTAAATTCCATGCTTTGCTTTGTGTATAAAACATCAACTACATAAGCCATTAAATTTATTTCATGATAAATAACACAACATAAATAGTCTGATCCCTGATCTGCAGTGTCAATGTATGCTTTTACTATGCCGTTTTCTGGAAGTTTATCGTATGTTTTAAATGAAGTATAAAGTTTACCTTGTACGTCAATTGGTTCATTGTAATAATTTGCCTGAACAATCTCTTCAATCATCCCTTTAGTTTTATCCTTAAAAGTGTCATAGGAAAGGATTTCATCACATAACATATTTCCACTGACTTCTACCGGCATTTTAAGCACATACCAATCATCCGGCTCTAAATCTAATAACCTGCCTGTTAGGTCATTCTTATTCCACCTTGTAGCGCATATTATTTGTCTTGAACCTTCTTCTAGTCTGGAAAGAAATGTATTAGTATAAAAGTCATAATGTTTTTCTAGTACAGTATCGTTAAATGCTTCTTCTTTACTTTTAATCAAGTCATCTATAATACCTATTGTACATCCCATACCCGTCAAAGTTCCAGAAGGGCTTGATCCCAAATAATTAAAATGCTGACCATTTAAAGCCCAAAGCTGAGCGGCGCCATCGCCTCGCTTTATTCCAACGTCGGGAAAGATATCCTTAAATGTTGGCTGATCCCCCTGGCTTACTTCTATTGTGTCACGTACATTCTTAGAAAACCTCCCGGACAAAGTTTCATTATAACTAACTGTAAATATTTTTTCTTCTTGATTTTTACCTAATAACCATGATGTGAAATTTACTAAAGAAAATGATTTTCCATGCCTGGGAGGCATGTTTATAATTAATTTCCTGTATGGCGAACCATCGGGTTTAAGTAATTTGTTTTCGTATAGTAACTGTAGTGTGTTGGCCAGCTCTTTTAAAAACCCTCGATCTTCCTTGTAAAATTTAGGATAAAGGTAATTTTCATAATGCCAAAGGTCCCTTTTTGCAAGTTCTATTGAGGCTAATTTTTGTATATCAATATTTGGTGTTTTCACGGTAAACTTGTTACTCAGAGCCGTTTTTTAACTTCATTAACTCTTCAAAACTTAAATGTGAAAGGTCTATTTTGTCTCCCTTTGTCGTGTGATCTACTTCCTGTTTATCCCTCCACAAATCAGGTCTACGATTTTTCAACCAAATGAACATCGCTGCCGTGTCAGGAGGGTAATGCTTTTCTGTTTCAACTCTTATAACCTCTCCTTTGTCAACAAATATCTTTTCTTCTTTATGTGTATAACCTTTTGCTCTGTGATAAAGGCTATTAGCTATACTTGCATCCGCTTCATGCTTGCCTTTTTTAAGGGCTAAAAAAAACTCCTTATGCTGTTTTTTCCAATTGTTGATAGTCTGCTCTGAAACATCGAAGAAAGTTGCTAAATCAACGTCTTTTGCCCCTAATAGAGCATAGTTATATGCAAGCTCTATGTACTCCTGCTTAAAAGATGGTTTTCTACCACCTCCTTTATTACCTAATGCGTATTTATTTCCTTTTACTGCCATTATATTTGTGATTTTGTGAACTCTTTATGCCTAACGTGGAACTATACCAAAATTGTTTCAATTGTTCAATCGCTTGTTTTAATGTCATTGTATTAGGTAACTCTTAAATTTATCATAAGGTAAATCCAACCAAAAACTGTCTCCTGATTTCATTCTTACTGTAGTATAGTCATTATCCGGGTTAAATGATTCTATTTCAGATAAATTAAGTGTTATTTTACCTTTGACATGGTAACCTCTTTCATCAGATTCTATTTTCCATGTGACATCGAATTCCATGTATTTGTTAACTAACATTTTATTTTCAATTTATTTTTAAATTCTTCTGCTATCATTTCATAGTCAAATTGATTTCTTTTGCATGTCATTCTAGACTTTAGCAATAGACTTTCTGCTGTTCCTTTTCCGTAAAGTTTATCTATGTGTAAGCTGTGTTCATATTGCTTACCGTATTTAAAGCGATTACATTCCTGGCACTGCCCGTGAACGTTCTTTTCATCGTACCTTGTTGCTTCTTTTTCTCTTGATATAAAGTGACCAGCATCTTTTAAATTTGAACGTTTTCCGCATGTGCAACATGGTTTATCTTTGTCTCTTTCACGAATATACAAAGAAAAGTATTTATCTGCTTTTAATTTAGCTAATTTTTTTGATTTACTAAGCATCCATTAAAGCTTTATTTTTATAAATAGAATGCCTTGTAATAGGTATGTAACCGCCATCGGCTCTTTTCACATCTGTAATCACGCCTATAATTATATCATCTTCATAATCAATATAACACACCTGTTCAGCGGCGCACTCATAAGAGGGTATAAATGAATTAAAATAAGTTTCATAATGCGTTGTGAAAAAATCACCATCTTTGTCTTGCACTAAAATAGATTTATAATTGTTTCTATACCCCTTTTCAATGTAATCTTTAAAAGACATTGTTTTTACTTTGAGTTTAAAACTATATCTTGTTTCGGTAATATATACAACACCAGCAATGATTACATTCCAAAACCAAGGATTCTCAATTAATAATTCTTTTTCCATGTGTAAATATAGTTTATAATTAGCTATTTAGCAAAGTTCATTATCTTATTTTTTTTGGATTGAAACTTAATGTTTGGACTAAGTTATTCACTTGTTCTTTGGCAAATTGAAAAATCTCTTTGTAATGCATGCTTTCCTTCATTCCGTAACTTATAGTTTCTGCTATTCTCATTTCAAGTAGTTTAGCATGTGTTAAACCCATTATTCCTAGATGTTCTTTAACATTCTTTTTTACATTCTCATCTATGTGTCCGAGATCAACTAAAGCGCTATTGGTTAATTTAGTAAAGAGCATGTAGTACTTATCTGCATTTTTGCTTCCTGAATCCAGTGCATAGTAAACAAATTCTCTGATTGTGTCTGTTTCAAGTAATCTTACTTCTTTGCCTGTAGTTCTTTCTTGAATCCAGCTTGGTTGGTTTTTTCTTTCGAG
>CAYFRV010000283.1:0-3863 GCA_964345495.1 uncultured Bacteroidales bacterium
TTAATCTTCAAATTTATAAACGGTCAGTCCGCTTCTTAGTTTTGGCTCAAACCATGTGGTTTTTGGCGGCATGATATTGCCTGTATCTGCAATATTTATCAGTTGCTGCAGAGAAACCGGATGCAATGCGAAGGCAACTTTGTTATCTCCATTGTCGACTCTTCGCTGTAATTCTTTCAGTCCCCGAATACCGCCGATAAAGTCGATTCTCTTGGATCTTCTTAAATCCTGAATATCCAGAATTGGTTCAAGAACTTGCTTTGTCAGGATAGTAACATCCAGAACACCGATTGGGTCACTGTCATCATAAGTGTTTTCCTTTGCCATTAGGGCATACCACTTTCCGTCTAAGTACATAGAGAATTCATGTAGCTTCTGAGGGCGATAAGGCTCTGCACCTTTTTCCTCAATGGTAAAGCTTTCTTTTAGCTTATTCATGAATTCCTCTGAACTATAACCATTGAGATCTTTTATAACCCTGTTGTAATCCAAAATCTGTAATTGATTATCCGGAAAATGAACTACCATGAAATAGTTATACGCTTCATTGCCTGTATGATTCGGATTGTTGTCTCTCTTCTCTTTCCCTACCAGCGCTGCAGCAGCAGTTCTGTGATGTCCGTCGGCAACGTAAGTGTATGGTACTTTTTCAGCAAACAGTTGTTCTAATTTTTGATTGGTTTCATCACTATCAACTACCCAGAAGTGATGACCAAAGCCGTCATCTGCAACAAAATCATACTCGGGATCTTTACTTTTTACTACATCGTCTACAATTTCATCAATTTCCGAAACTGCAGGATATGTGAAGAATACAGGTTCCAGATCAGCATTATTTACCCTTATGATCTTCATTCGGTCTTCTTCTTTATCCGGTCGTGTCAGCTCATGTTTTTTAATGACGCCGTTGATGTAATCATCTACAGCTGCCGCGCCTACGATGCCATATTGAGTTTTGTTATCCATGGTTTGGGCATAGATATAGAATTTTGGCTTTTCCTCCTGCTGTAACCAACCCTTTTCCATGAATTTTCTGAAGTTTTCCCTCGATTTTTCATAAACCTCAGGAGAGTGAGGATCTGTTCCCTCAGGAAAATCAATTTCAGACCGGGTAATGTGAAGAAAAGACTTTTCATTGCCTTTGGCCATCTCCCTTGCCTCTTCAGTATTCATAACATCATACGGGAGAGTCGCTACCTGCTCAGCTATATTTTTGGGTGGCCTTATGCCTTTGAATGGTTTTACAATTGCCATTTTTATTTATTTTTTTGTTGAAACATCCGATTTAGTTAACTTTAAATGTGGTATCGCCGTTTTCAAAATAGTTTTTTATCTGATTTGCTCCGGCTATTCCAGCATTAATATTGGCTTCCGCTGTCTGTGCACCCATTTTTTTAGGTGTGAAATAGAAGCGGCCCTTGTATTTCTCTTCAAACACCTCTTTGCAGTCGGGTGCAATGTCTGAGATATAGTTAAAGTCATTGCGCTCTTCCATGATTTTTTGGAGAGAGTCTTCACAAATTACTTCTTTTCGGGCTGTATTGACCAATGTGGCATTTTCCGGCATAATTTTCATCAAATCGTAATTGATGGAAGCCTTTGTTTTTTCATTTGCAGGGATATGCAGAGAAACATATTGACATGTTTTGTAAAGTTCTTCTGCGGAATCAACAGCTTTGATACCGTCTTTTTCGATGTCTTTTTTATCTTTAAACGGATCAAAAGCATAAATGTCCATTTTGAAACCTTTTGCTATTTCAGCGACAAATTTCCCGACATTTCCATAAGCGTGAATTCCGAGTTTTTTTCCTCTTAATTCCGTCCCTGCTTTTCCATTAAATTGGCCTCTTGCAAAATACACCATCATTCCCAGCGCTAATTCAGCAACGGCGTTTGAATTTTGTCCAGGTGTGTTCATCACTACAATATTTTTGGCACTTGCCGCATCTAAATCAACATTATCATATCCTGCACCACCACGAACAATGATTTCGAGATTCTCGCCGGCATCAATTACCTCTTTTGTTACTTTATCACTTCTGACGATAAGAGCATTTGCGTCTTTTACAGCATTGATTAATTCGGATTTATCAGAATATTTTTCAAGCAGTTTGAATTCATAACCTGCATCTGAACAAATATTTTTTATTCCTTCCACTGCATTTGGGTGAAAAGGTTTTTCTGTTGCTACTAATAATTTTTTCATAAGCCTTTATTTTTATAAAAGAGGCTGTCTAAAAAGGTTTTATGAGACTAAATCTGAAAAGTTGCTGAAAATCTTGTTTTATTTCTTTTTAGACAACCTCGTAAGTTATACATTAGATTTATTATTAAGCCTTTTGGTTTTCAAATTCTTTCATAGTCTCTATTAGGGCCAATACGCTTTCTTTTGGAAGTGCATTGTATAAAGAGGCGCGGAAGCCGCCAACGGATCTGTGCCCTTTAATACCGATCATTCCTTTATTTACTGCAAAGTCAAGGAATTCTTTTTCAAGGTCTTTGTATTCATCGTTCATTATAAATGTAACATTCATAAGCGAACGATCTTCTTCATTGCCTACACATGGTTTGAAAAGTTTATTTCTTTCAATTTCATTGTAGAGCATATCAGCTTTTTCCTTGTTGATTCTCTGCATTCCTTCTACGCCACCTAAATTTTTTAGCCATTTAAGAGTTTGAAGTGCTGAATAAATAGGTACTACCGGAGGGGTATTAAACAGCGATTCTTTTTTAATGTGTGTCTGATAATCAAGCATTGTTGGAATTTCTCTGCTAACTTTGCCTAACACATCTTCTTTAACTATAGCGAAAGTTAAACCGGCAGGTGCCAGGTTCTTTTGGGCTCCGCCATAAATAATCGCATATTTTGACACGTCAATCGGCCGGCTGAAGATATCAGAAGACATATCAGCAACTAAAGGCATATTAACATCATAGTCTTCTTTAATTTCGGTTCCATAAATCGTATTGTTTGTTGTAATATGGAAATAATCAGAATCTTCGGGCAGATCATATTTCTTTGGTATATAGTTAAATGTGTGATCTTCTGAAGAAGCCACAACATCAACATCACCAAAGAATTTTGCTTCTTTTATAGCTTTTTTAGCCCAGTTTCCGGTGTTAAGATAGGCTGCCTTTTTTTGGAACAAATTATACGGTACCATTAAAAACTGTGTGCTGGCGCCACCACCAAGGAAAAGCACATGATATCCGTCAGGTATGTTTAGCAATTCTTTAAATAGTTGTTGAGCCTCTTTAATAATCGCGTCAAACTCTTTGCTTCTGTGAGAAATTTCCATTATGGATAGTCCAATTCCATCAAGGTCTTTAATTGCTTCCGCCGTTTTATCTATTGTATACTGCGGCATGATTGAAGGGCCTGCGTAAAAATTATGTTTTTTCATAGTTGATTGATTTAAATTATTAATAAATGTGAATATATCTAATTTACTTGTGAAATTTATAAAAAATTTATTTAGTTAACAATGAATAATTTCACGAACAGAGTTCGAAAATGTAACAATTAGTGGGATAAACAGATATTATATATTCTGCATTTCTTTTTGATTAGGATAATAAAGAAAAGCACCTGTCAACTTTCACTAGTTGATCTTTTTATTTTGAAGATCAGTGTTTTAAAGGTTATTGTTTTTGTGATTAAAAAAAGGAATAAAGGAGATTTTAATGTAATTTAATTCTTAATTTGTTGATAATATTTATATTTTCAATCTTGTTATAAGAAATAAAGAACTAATAAATTTTAGTTTTGGTGTTATTAAGCATGTTTGCCCATATTAATTTTATATAGTGCTTCTAAAACGTTATTTAAACTGAAACAAACCTGCTCTTATTTTATCTTACTG
>CAYFRV010000284.1:0-3855 GCA_964345495.1 uncultured Bacteroidales bacterium
AAAGATGAGCTTTTTTAAGTATTTGGGTTTTATATCGGCACATTCAGAAGTAGAGATAAATATTAAAATTACCATCAATTAACTATCGAGTAGAAAGTATGTAGTAGATAGTAGATAATAGAATGGCATAAACGGCTTTTATGTGCAGTTTAAATGTAAGGTGTTGAAAGCAATGAACGTGAAAGCTTTTAAAACTAAAAATCAAGGGAGATTCATTTCCATGAGTTTAATTCTGTAATAAATACATAGATTTCTTCACACTTATTCTGAACTTCTTAACCTTCCTACTCAAAAAGACCCTCATCTCTTATAAGCATAAGAATCGCACTATGCGGAATAATTATATATTTTTCGTTGTTAAACACGATTTCATGTGAATTATTTTGTAGGTAAATAGCCAAATCTCCTTCTTTTGGTTGCAATGGAACATATTTTACTTCCTCTTGTTTGTCTTTCCATGGTTCATCCTGATCTGTGACCGCAGGAACAGGATATCCCGGCCCAACTTTCAGCACGTATCCACTGTGAAGTTTTTCTTTCTCCTGAACACTAGGAGGTAAATAAAGGCCGCTTTTTGTCTTAGACTGTTGATTCTTTGGTTTAATTAGTATTCTGTCTCCAACCAGAATAAACTTATTTAAATCTTGCTTTCCTATTTCAAGTGCCATCTAATATTTCTTTTGAATAATACTTCTATTAATTGATTATAAACACAAATATAAAAAAGAAGTTATTCAAAGTTTTAATACATTTGATTAATTGCTTTTCCCCAGGAATCCCTTTTTTTAATTTTGAATTTTAACTCATTCCCTTCTTTCGTAATTATATTTAACCCATTAGAAGAAAACAAATTCGTATTAAAATACATTACCTCCTCTATTTCAGAAGGATGAATTTCCATATCATAATCAGTATTTCCGGGACTATGAAAATAAATTCGCTGGTTTGTCAGTATAAGTTTTCCTAATACTTTGCTTTCTTTGTAAATATGCTGACTATCATCAGCTTTTACAACTAGCTCATTGGGTTTCAGATCTATTTTCATAACTTATGTTTTTAATATTATCTTCTATTTTCCATCATATTTTATGCCAATAAATATAAAAACCTTAAAACCAACTTTTTATAATAAAAACTAATTAAGCCAACATACAAAACATGAACGGTTTTGCAACTCAGATGTTCAATTTCGAACATTCCTTTATATAATTAAATACGATATGAGTTTAAAGATGCTGCATAAATTCGACGAAAATAAAAAATCCCTAAAATCATAATACAGACTTTTAGGGATTTAATAAATGATATTTCTAACTAAACCTAGTAAGCTCTCGCAAAAACAACCCGCTGTTTAGAAGGTTTACCAGTAACAATGCATTTCCCTTCCTCTTTTTCGCTATCTACAGGCACACAACGTATAGTAGCCTTCGTGTCTTCTTTTATCTTCTCTTCAGTTTCGGAAGTTCCGTCCCAGTGAGCTTCGACAAAGCCCCCTTTATTATTAAGAATATCTTTAAACTCTTCGTAATCGTCGGTTTTATAGGTATTATCTTCCCTGAATTTTAATGCTTTGTTATAGATTGTATTTTGAATATCTGTCATTAAATGCTCAACATGGTCGACAACCTGATCCTGTGATATTACTTCTTTTTCCATGGTATCTCTTCGTGCAACTTCAATGGTATCATTTTCCAGATCTCTTGGTCCTATAGCCAATCGTACGGGAATTCCCTTAAGTTCATACTCAGAGAATTTCCATCCCGGTTTATGTGTGTCACGATCATCAAACTTCACACTCAGGCCTTTCTCTTCTAATTGTTTTTTTATTGAAGGTACTTTTTCCCTGATTTGTTGAAGCTGCTCATCACTTTTATGTATAGGAATAATTACAACCTGCGTCGGAGCTAGTTTTGGTGGTAAAACTAAACCATTGTCATCAGAATGTGCCATTATAAGTGCACCCATCAAACGTGTAGATACACCCCATGATGTAGCCCATACATAATCGAGTTTTCCACTCTGATCAGTAAATTTTACATCAAAAGCTTTGGCAAAATTTTGACCGAGAAAATGTGACGTACCTGATTGGAGTGCTTTGCCATCCTGCATAAGCGCCTCAATTGTGAATGTTTCCAGAGCCCCGGCAAATCTTTCAGATTCGGTTTTTGTACCCTGCAGTACCGGTACACCCATCCAATTTTCTGCAAAATCTTTATATACATCAATCATTCTCCGTGTTTCTTCCATTGCCTCTTCTTTTGTGGCATGAGCTGTATGGCCTTCCTGCCAGAGGAATTCTGCTGTACGGAGAAATAGTCTTGTTCTCATTTCCCACCTTACAATATTAGCCCATTGATTCACAAGTATCGGTAGGTCACGATATGATTGAATCCAGCCTTTATAGGTATTCCAGATAATAGTTTCTGAAGTTGGCCTGACAACAAGTTCCTCTTCCAGTTTGGCATTATCATCTACAGTAATTTCTTTGGTCTCTTCATCATTCTTCAGGCGATAATGCGTAACAACGGCACATTCTTTAGCAAATCCCTCCACATGAGAAGCTTCACGTGAAAAAAAAGATTTAGGAATAAACAAAGGGAAGTATGCATTGGAGTGGCCGGTATCTTTAAACATTTTATCAAGCACAGCTTGCATCTTTTCCCAGATAGCGTAACCATACGGTTTAATAACCATACATCCTCGTACCGGACTATTTTCTGCTAAGTCAGCTTTTGTTACGATATCATTATACCACTGAGAATAATTTTCCTTTTTGCTTGTTATTGCTTTTGCCATTTTTTATTTACATTTGACTTTATAATTTTCTATATTGGTTCACAAATTAAATAAATTAAATTCTATAATAAAAACGATTATGGTTCATAAATTTGACTAATAAAATAAAAATTCATATTTTAGTATAAGAACAACGCTTTAAAAAAAACAAACCCAAAATATAACAAATGACATACTTTTCACGTTTACTATAATAGAAATGGAGGTATATTATGAAAACCATAAAAGCAATATTATTATTAAGTATATCTGCAATGTTTCTTGTCTCCTGTTCTTCATCCTTACAGCAGAGACAAGCAGCAGATGATTTGTACTACACCCCTGATAAAAATCAAAACAGGGATATTATTAAAGAATTTGAGGAAGATTACAATAAGGCCATTGCTGAAAACGAACAGAAGGATAAACAAGAGGCTACTCAAAATGATACGGTAATGGATTTCAAAAAATCAACCAATCCTTATGAAAAAATTTTGGTTGACGATATGAATGAGGCTTATGATAAAAGACAAGAAGCAATGAGAGATCCTTATTATGGAATGAACAATTACTATTCCGTAAGATTTTCAGATGACTACTGGTATGCTTCCTCTTTTGATCCAATGTTTTACAACACTGTAGTTATGGGCAATACTGTATGGGTTGAGCCAAATTGGATATCATCGCATTTTAGGTATGGATACAATTATGGCAGTTTCTATAACTATGGTGGTTTCTATAACCGGCCATATTCTTCATGGAATTTCGGTTTTTCTCATTATCCGTATTCTATGAATTCGTTTTATCCATATAGTTATGGTTATGGATATGGTTACAATTATTATGGTTATGGTTACGGAGGTTATAACGGCTTTTATAATCCATATAGCCAATCCAATTTCTATAATTATGAAAGGCGACGTACACCATATCAATTATCATTAGACAATTCTGACACTAAAGAAATAAATAGAATCAGGTCTGCTAATAATACTACATCTCGCAAGGTCACCAGAATAAAAAATACCGAAAAGGAAGATCCAAGAATAAGAACTATTAGGACCAGAAATGCAGATGAAA
>CAYFRV010000285.1:0-3849 GCA_964345495.1 uncultured Bacteroidales bacterium
TGTTCTATTGTTACGGTGTTGTTGAGGTTCCGTTATTTGGACTTTTTATTTTTTTAGACAGGAGTAGATTTTAATTTTCTCTGGACAGGCCTTCCAATTGGTGGACAAACGAACTTTTGCGCCGGAGAGGGAATCAAAGGGCTTGTTGTTGGGTAAATGTGTTGGATTTATTCAAAATCTATTCATGGCAAGTGCAGAGCCGAATGGGGAGGAAAAACACCCGACACCTCAAAGACATCGGATGTTTACTAAAGGCTAATGCCGTATCTCTATTTTGGCTCTGTAGACCTTTTCTCCCTTTACTACATGAAGAATGTAAAATCCACCTTTAAGGGTGTTGGTGTTGATCTGAACCCTTCGTTTATTCGTTTCAAACTGTCTTACCAGTTGATAATTTAAATCATAGAGATAATACGTATATGTATCGCTGCGTTCAGTTTTATGATTGGAATGCTTTGGAGAAGAACTGCTATACTGGTCCTGGTTCTCCTCAACTATTACAGTTAACCTCTCATCTGATGGATTGGGATGAATAGAAAGAATTTCCCAACTACCACCACCAGAACAGTCAATATCTACAATTTTTTCGCCACGTGCGCCTGTTCCACAGGCATTCACACCATCAACAATCAAATCAAGGAAATGATTGCAATAGACTTCAAATTGTATACAGTCTGTTCCCTGACCTCCTATTATACTGCCTCCCCCAACAAGCCAGTCATAAGAAGAAGCGCCAGGCGCAACAGCACATGCCTGATATCTTTCACCTTCCGCAACCTGATCGTTTGGGAAAATAAGCATTGGCTGAACTGGTTTGCCTACCCATACATTTTCATCCACATCCACCGAACCACACTCACCGCTCAGCGAGGCTGTAATGGTGCCGGTGCCACTTCCCGAACCATCCCACGCCGTGGAAAAAGTTGACCCGGAACCGCTGGTGCTGGTGAAAAGGTGGCTTGGGGTGGCCGACCAGGTGACGGAACATCCAGATGGAATCTTTATTAAAGAATATGTCTTAGACGTTGAACATAATGGCGTAGGGCCGGAAATTATGTTATAATAATCTCCTATGCCAACAGCATACCAAGCATTCGCAGTTTCAATAACTTCAACTGAGTTATTTCCATATAAATCTTTTGCGGCCTGAATAGCAAAATTCCTTGCTTCTGAATAATCTGATTCCTGGTCTAAATATACAGTTTCCAATCGATATACTATTTTCGAAGCCTTATCAATTCCAATTCCGTCCAAATAATAACAATCACCGTTGTCATTAGTTCCTGTTCCTCCTTCAGATAAAAGGTAAAACCAATAAGATAATACTCCGTTATTGGTATGGACACCACACCAATCATTCGTTTTATCTGGACTGCACCCTTCGACATTATACCAATAATCTCCTTTATATGTGTCGGGTAAATCTTCATCATTGGGATTGCTCAACGACCTTAGTGCATTATGTCCTTCTCTTAAATCAATATCCTCTCCTATTAGCCAAATATCTTTTCCAGATGCTGCA
Organism: uncultured Bacteroidales bacterium; assembly: GCA_964345495.1. Classification (GTDB taxonomy): domain Bacteria; phylum Bacteroidota; class Bacteroidia; order Bacteroidales; family UBA12077; genus JAGXLC01. The sequence continues at coordinate 1,523 of CAYFRV010000285.1, forward strand.
TATTCTTCCACGCAGGCTCCCCAAATATCACTTAAACCTTCATTTAAGGCTCCTGACTCTTTTTCATAACGTAAATCACAAGTAAAATCACAAACAGCATGCCCAAATTCATGTGCGATAACATCTAAAGAAGTTAATGCATCAAAAATAACATCATCTCCATCTCCAAAAATTAATTTTGAACCACCAGACCATGCTGCATTGGCCCATTCTTCATCAAAATGAACATAACATTTTACCGTTTCAGAACCATTGCCATCATAGCTATCGTGGTTATGTTTATTTTTAAAATAATCATAGGTTTTCTGTGCGCCCCAATGTACATCCAATGCAGCATTGTCTTTATCTGAATTGTCATATTCTTCTGAAGTCCACACATTGTTGTCATCATAAAAATGCTTGGCATTACTAAAGTCAGTGCCTTCATTCATATCCATTGTAATAATGTCATTACCACGATTTATATCCTTCAGCCGATACTGGTCGTTATAAGATTGGGTAGTTAGGTTTCGGGTTCCGCTGTAACGGGTATCTGCCTCGCCAGTAGCATGAATCATGATGGGTTCCGTATCAAGGATAGCTCCGTTTTTGGCATCAACAAATACATATTCTCTTGTTGGCGGGCTAAGGGCAAAGATGTCAAATTTATAGGCAAGCCTAATCTTCTTTCTTTTGTTGGCACTCCAGATGACAAGTTTTCCTTTAGGATAATAACTCGCCTCATCATCTCCTTTTTCCTCCTTTATCATTCGCTCCATCCCCTGGCTTTCCCAGGCATATTTATCTGCACCCACATGTTTTACTGCTTTCTCAAAAGCAACCTTTTCAGAGATTACCGGTTTAACACTTACATTTCTAACCAATATATAATTTCCGCTTATCATACGGATTTTATTATCTGTGAAATGCGCCTTGTACTGGCCGTATTCAACTTTGATGCCTTTATAATATTGCTGGTATTTTATATGGGTTTGACCCATTTTATCTGTGGTCGTCCCTATTTTCCTCATCTGATCCTTGGGGGGGGTAAGGTTCAGGTAGTGTCTAAACACTTCTTTTGTTTGATCTTTCGTATAAAATTGCTTTTTTGTTTCGAACTCAATAAATTCAGGGATGCTGTCTTTATTCAGCATACTACTCTTTATTTCAGGCTTTTGCGCATAAGTACAAATGCCCATTAAAAAGATTAGCAGAAATAATAATTTTGTTTTCATACAATAAAAGTTTTAAAATAAATTTGGTTATTCTTCTTGTTTATATATGAGAGTTTCTTTTATGTTTTTCCAAAAATTATTAGGACATGTACTTTCACCAGTGAATCCGATTATTTCACAATATTTAGCACCATCACAGTAATAAACTATGGCACCATAATCGGCGCCGGTGGGACAGTCATACACTCCAATGTATTCCTCTCCTTTGTAAGTAATTTTATATACCTCGGTGCAAAACCTTTTGCTTAGTTTGGTTTTAAGCCACTCAAGATTTTCCTGAGGATTTTTAACACCGCAGACAGTTATCGGTTCATCTTCCTTTTCACAACTTCCCTGTAAAAAGAAAAACAGAATTAGTAGTGGAAAAATAGTTTTTAAGGGTTTTTTCATAGCATTAAAATTTTAGAGTTAAATAAAAATAAGTAATTGTTGGTTAATAAAACCAGTTAGTTGATTTTAATTTGTGCTTTCTTTTCCCATAGGCAAAATACATTTTAAAGTTAAACAATCATTTTTTTAAAGACAATTTACCAACTGCCTCCATATAATAATTCCATCAAACCCCAAAAGGTAACCCATCGATTGTAAACTTTTTTTTAACAATGTGCTAATTTAGAATGGTTATTAATTGGGAGGAATTGAGGATAAGGCTGAGGCTTAGGCTAAGGTGGCGGGGAAGCTGCATTTCCATCATTTTTTCTTTTATAAATTGTTCTATTGTCAAATTGTTCTATTGTTGGGGAGTTGTTAAGGTTTCGTTGTTTGGACTTTTTATGCTTTTTCAGCTAAAGGTGGATTTTGGTTTTCGGCAAGAAGGGCACAAGCAGATGTTGCGCCAGTCAGGGCAATTTGGATCGCTGGCATCCTTGCCGGCAAAACCGCAGAGTTAAATTACCAATTCGGAAAAGAAACTTTCCTTTTTTTCAAAAAGTGTGAGCTTAAAAGACATTTTTCGTTTGATGCTATAGTCGTACCGGCAGGGATGCCGGTGGTCCAGGGATAGCTTTCAACAAAAAAACTGCCAATAAGGGCACAAGCGGACCTTTGCGCCATAAAGGGACATTCAACCGGGAATTAATAGTCTATTTTACAACACAAATCATTTTTAACCAT
>CAYFRV010000286.1:0-3790 GCA_964345495.1 uncultured Bacteroidales bacterium
ATTATTGGGAAATTTATCATTTAATGGGAGACCCGTCTCTTATGCCTTATTTAGGTGTTCCCGATGCAATGGCAGTTTCTGCTACCCCATCAACATTAATGGTTGGTATGAACTCACTAACGGTTAACACCGAACTTCATGCTTATGTGGCATTGTCTTTTAACGACAGTCTGCTTGCTGCAAAACGAACGGATGAAACAGGTGAAGTTACATTGAATTTTGAGTCATTATCTAATGTAGGAGAAGCTGATCTTGTAGTTACTGCTCAAAATAAGCAACCGCATATTGGTACGATAACTGTTTCAGCCTCAGATGAACCTTATGTAAAATTAGACAGTCTATCCCTTGATGATGCTGCAGGCAATAATAATGGTGAGGCAGATTATGGAGAATCTATTGCGCTGGATGCAGTCCTCTCGAATGTCTCCGATTCCTATGAGGCTTTCAATGTATTTGATACTTTATCTACCAACGATCGCTATATTACTTTAACGGACAGTCTCCAGGATTACGGTGATATTCCGGCAGAAGAAGATTCTTTGATTACCGGTGCGTTTGCCTTTACGGTTTCCGATTCAGTACCCGACCAGCATATAGTGAATTTTGACATGCACATCAGCGGTGAAGACAGTGAGCAGAATGAATACACGTGGAATTCTGGTTTCAATATGCTGCTTAATGCTCCTGAATTAAAAATTGGTGATCTTGAAATCATTGATACAAGCGGTAACAATAACGGATATATTGAACCCGGGGAATCAGCCGGAATTGATGTTGAAATATTTAATAACGGGCATGCGAATGTTGAAGATGTTGAAGCATCACTGCAAAGTGAATCGAGCCAGTTAAATATTGAAGAGGCTAACGGAGGCCCGCATAATATAAAAGCTCGTGATTCAAAAATTTTTAGCTTTCAAATTTCTGTGGATAACAATGCTTCTATAGGTGATTCAATTGAAATTAATATAGATGCTGCTTGTAAGGAGGGTTACTATAAAAGTTCATCAAGCAAGCATTTAGCTTTAGGAACATATCTGATTAGTGAAGAAGGGGATATTGCCACATGCAGTGGATTATTCTACGACTCCGGCGGACCGAACGGGGAATACAGCAATAATGAAAGCTATACCATGACTTTTGAGCCCTCTGCTTCCGGCAATGTGATCCAGGCTGAATTTTTGAGTTTTGATGTTGAGGAAAATACATACGCCGGTGGATGTTACGATGAGCTCTATATTTATGACGGCCCTGATACTGGATCTGATTTGATAGGAGTTTACTGTAACGAAGTCCCTCCCGGGACAGTTACTGCAAAGAATGCCGAGGGTGCACTTAGCTTTGAATTTGTATCCGATGGTTCAGAAACCGGAAATGGCTGGGAAGCTGAGGTTACTTGTGTGGAGGTCAGCGAGGTTGTCTTCACTGTAACCGACGGAACCGATCCCATCGAAAGCGCAGAAGTTGAGTTTGCAGGTTCAACCTTCAAAACAAATACCGATGGGAAGGCCATTTTTGCCGTCCAGTCCGGTCAGTACGACTATACAATAACTAAAAGAGGATATGATCAGGTCACTGGAACGATTGATGTATCTTCAGACATGACAAAAGAGGTTACAATGAATGTATCTACCTACGATATAACCTTTAATCTTTTTGAAGAAGATGGCTCTACTCCAATAGAGGGAGACATTACATTTGATGGTTCTACTCAGACAACAACAGATGGTTCATATACATTCAATGCAGTGGAGTACGAACTGAATAAACCATTCACCGTTGATGTTAGTGGAGATTACTATGATATCTACGAGGATACAGTCGATGTAAGTAGCGATAAAACATTGGATGTGGTAATGGAACCGATCGTATATGATGTTTTTGTTTACGTAGAAAATCAAAACGCAGAAAGCATAAAAGGTGCTGCTGTGAAGATGGAAGGCGACAATGAAAAAGTAAGGAAGACCGATTCAGAAGGTTTGGCAGCTTTTGAATTAATTTCTGGAGATTATTCGTATCAGGTAGAGCTTGAAAACTATTTGCCAGCCTCAGGAAAGTTTGAAATAACAGGAGACAAACAAGAATACACTGATACAGCTACGATTACCAGGTTATATGAACTCAGATTCGTTGTGAGTAACAAAGACGGCAAAGCCATTGATGGTGCTGAAATAAATGCCGACACGGCAAATACTTCGACGGACGATGAGGGTGTAGCCGCTCTATCAATGCCTGCCGGAGAATATGACTACACAATTTCCGCTAATGGATATAGTGATTATGAAAATACTGTAGACCTTACATCCAATAAAACAGAGGATGTAACATTGATAGCTTCTGAAACGGGAATAGATAAATTTGAACGGCAAGGATTGAAGGTATACCCAAACCCAGCAAATGAGCGTCTGGTGATTGAAAAATCCATAGAGGGGTCAGTTGAATATGAATTGATCGATATGAGCGGGAAGGTTGTCCGAAATGGAGCGTTAACTGAGCGAGTAAACCGTCTTGATATATCAGCTTATGCAGAAGGCCTATATTTGATTCGTTTTAGAACGAATGAGAAGTTGCTCACATATCAGTTGATTATTGAATAAGATAAAACTAATACGAGTTAACATGAGAATCATTTTTTTTTACTTTGTTCTGATTTTTACATTTTTTGCATGTTTGGCCCATAGTCAGAAACCTGCGGATAAAATGAAGATAATTGAGAAAACTAATGTTGACCAATTGCTGGAAAAGGCAGGAAAATATAAAAAACAGGCAGCCCGGGAAAAGAAAAAGGCTGTTGAAATGGCAAAGGAAAAAGGCTGGATAATTCGAAAAGAGTTCGAAAGTGGGAAAGTTAAGGAAATTCAACGTGTTGAAAATGGCAAGCCTGTATATTACATCACGTATAATCTTAATGCGGCTAAAACAATCTCTACAAATGAAGTATGGGATGGAGGAGCTGAAGGTTTAACTCTTTCCGGCTCTGATATGACTGCTGGTGTTTGGGATGCAGGTCAGGTCAGGATTTCTCACCAGGAATTTGGAGGCCGTGCAACACAGCAGGATGATGCCTCATCTCTGGACGATCATGCTACACATGTATCCGGAACGATTGGAGCCGCTGGAATTGATTCTGATGCCAAAGGAATGGCACCCCAGACTAATATAGATGCCTACGACTGGAATTCTGACCTTTCTGAAATGACTTCTGCGGCTGCTAATGGCTTACTTGTTTCCAATCATTCTTATGGTTACCCTGCTGGCTATAGTTGGGAAGATTCCCAATGGAAGTGGTATGGTAATGAATCTATAGATGATCAGGAAGATTACAAATTTGGATTCTATAATTCCGATTGTGCGAATTGGGATGAAACTGCACGGAACGCCCCTTATTATCAAATAGTTGTGGCTGCCGGAAACGACCGGGGTGAAGGACCATCAGATGGCGATCACGAGGTAGATGGAGGTGCTAATGGTTATGATTGCATTTCAGGGGTAGCCCAGGCTAAGAATGTCATAGCTGTGGGAAATGTTCATGATATAACATCAGGTTATTCCGATCCCTCTGATGTTGAATCAAATTCCAGCAGTAGTTGGGGACCTGCTGACGATGGAAGGGTTAAACCTGATATCTCCGCTAATGGAACTGGTTTGTATAGTCCCATATCGGATGGTGATGAATCTTATGCTTCTTTTACAGGTACATCTATGGCCTCCCCAAGCGTTACCGGATCATTGCTTCTTTTACAGGAGCATTATAATGACCTTTATGGCGAATTTATGAGAGCTGCTACGCTCA
>CAYFRV010000287.1:0-3751 GCA_964345495.1 uncultured Bacteroidales bacterium
TGTATTTCCCAGTCGTATTCATCCCAGTCGCCATATTGTTCCTCCAGTTCTTCTTCAATTTCCCAGTCATACTTTTTACGCTGAGGACCACGGTTTTTATAGAAGAAGGCGATAATTACACCGGCAATGCCTCCATACAAATGGCCTTCCCATGAGGTTTTTGCATCAACAGGCAGCAAACCCCAAATTAAACCACCGTATAAAAAGGCCACCAACAATGATATTGCCATTAAGCGTATCGACCTACGGAACAAACCGCTAAAAAATAAAAAGAATGCCAGCCCGTAAATCACACCACTAGCTCCGATATGATAGCCGGGACGGCCGCCAAACCAAAGCCAGAAACCGGAAAGTAAATAAATCAGGATAAAAGCTTTAAACGCGATTGGCCGATAAAAATAAAACATTCCGGCTCCCAGAACCAGAAGCGGAACTGTATTCGCCATCAGGTGATTAAAATCTTTGTGGACTAAAGGGGAAGTAATAATGCCATGTAAATTTTCTACACGCAGCGGATAAATTCCCAGTTGTGCAAAATCAGCATCAAGAACAACTTCTGAAATTTTAATGAGCCAGATAAATACAACAAATAAGCCCGGAATAACCAAACTGTAGTAAAATTTCTTTTTCTCCTGATTCATAAACTCCCTGCTAAATTATTCTTCCGGTTAAAAATAGAAGTTCCCGGTTGAAGAAACCTCCAACCGGGAAACAGATACTTTAAATTATTCAAGCGGTGCCCAGTCTGCAAAATGATCTGAAACAACATAAGTTTTAGGTTCTGTTACCCATGAATCGTTTGAATTATAAGTCCATTCCATAGTTTCGGATCCACCGCCACTCTGGGTAGTTATCAAAAAACGATGAGACAAATGACCTATGTAATTTGCCTGGTCTCTTGGTAATTTCTGATCTCCTCCACTTGGATCAACGGGAATCCAGCCATAGTTTGGCAAGTAAATCTCCGGCCACCGGTGAAAAACATCGTCCAGACTGGCATCGTCTCCACGAATAACTACTGAACCAACATATCGGGCAGGAATTCCAACAGCTCTGCACATTGCAATATAAACAAATGTGTACTCGGAACAGGAACCGTTTCCACGATCAAGGACCGTTGGTGCAGTGTTCCAACCTCCAACCATTTCGTAATACATGTTATCAATTAAATAGTTAAAAAGTGCGCGCGCTTTCCAGTAAGGATTGTCAGATGTCTGATCACCCAGGGCTTCTTTTATGCCATCACGGATAATTGGATGGTCATATTGGTATTTTTCATTATTCTCCAGGTATTTATCCTTAATTGCTTCGGGGATATCGTCCATCGAACCAACTTTATCAGGGAAAATAAACCAGCGTGTGTCATAAGTCGTTGCCTCAACCTCCATTTCATAGTTAACCATCTCTCCGGGTTCAATCTGTTTTGCTGAAAAATGAGCTGTTCGTTGTCCCCACTGGTCTGCGGCCTGTTCTGTATATTCCGGGGTGAAAGACGGCTCTTGCTTTAGTTCCTGGTTTTCCCGGTCTCTTGGAATTGCGATGTGAACATCAAGTTCTTTGAGCATTCCGGGACCAAAATTTTTAACCTGATGCGTGTAAGTTACTTTTGCATGATGCGGATTTGTTTTTCGTATCGTTTCGCCGTCATCGACTACCATTTGATAGATCTTATCGCTTTGTGAGTCGTTTGCCCAAAGATGTTTATCGAAATAAGCAAGTCCCCGTGTAAATTTCCCGGGCGCTTCCGTAATAATAATCACAGAACCATCTTTGGGGGAAACCATATACAATTCATCTTTCATTCGATCCGAAATCCACAGGTATTTTCCGTCAAATGTGATGCCGCGGGGATCGTTTGCCGGCGATTTAAACGTGTTTATTGTTGTTCCGTCATCAGGATCAAACTGAACAATTTTCCCCTCGCTGTTATCCACCGTCCACAAATACTTTCCATCCCAGGTTAGCCCGCGGGGATTGCTTAACGGAGCATTTACAGTATGAACAATGCTTCCGTCTTCCCTGTCGATTTTATAAACAACACCATCATAATTCTCAGAAAGTGGAATTCCCCCTTTCACATCAACATTCCACAGATATTCTCCGTCCCATGCAAGGCCCATAGGCCAATAAGCAGGCGAGGATAACTCTTTTGCTGTTTCTCCGGTTTCAGGATCAACGCCAAACAGCTTTTTGGCTTTACGATCAGCCGTCCAAAGCAAATTGCCGTCATAGGTCAATCCGGTAGCGATTGCTCCGGGCGTATCAAATTTTTTCTTAACCTTCCCCGGATAAGCCTCGGCGTATTGGGGAATAAAAAAGACTACTGTAAATAGTAAAGCAATAAGGTTTTTATAATTTCTCATAATAGAACAAGTTTAATTGTTTCAAACCAAATATATAAAAAAAAGCATTTTAATGTTAAAACAAAACAAATACACCGCCAAATGTAACAAAGCTTATTTATTCAATGCTCTTCAAAATATTTTAGTCATCATTCTATAAAAATCATGTAATTTTGCATAAATAAAAGTAACAATATGCTGGAAAAGAAAAAAGTTGAAGCTGAAAGAGCAATACTAGTAGGAATAAAAACTGCTGAACAAAAAGAAGAGGAAGTACAGGAATATCTAAAAGAATTGGCTTTCCTGACAGAAACTGCCGGAGCCACACCTGTTGAACAATTCACACAGCAACTCAATAACCCCAATCCGAAAACATTTATCGGAAGCGGAAAATTAAATGAGATAAAAGAATTTATCAAAGAAAATAATATCGACACCGTAATTTTTGATGAAGAACTGACCCCTTCGCAGATGAGAAACGTTGAAAAACTTCTCAAAAGCAAAATTATGGACCGGGCAAATTTGATACTGGATATTTTTGCAAAACGTGCCAAAACAGCACATGCAAAAACTCAGGTAGAGCTTGCCCAGTATGAATACCTGCTGCCACGACTAACCGGCATGTGGACACACCTTGAAAGACAGAGAGGAGGTATTGGAACAAGAGGCCCCGGAGAGAGAGAGATTGAGACCGACCGCCGTATTGTACGCGATAAAATCACCCGGCTGAAAAATCAGTTGGCAAAAATTGACAAACAAAAGGCGACACAAAGAAAAAACCGTGGTAAAATGGTGCGTGTAGCTCTTGTAGGTTACACCAATGTAGGAAAATCAACTTTGATGAACCTTTTAAGCAAATCATCTGTATTTGAAGAAGATAAATTGTTTGCTACGCTTGATACAACGGTAAGAAAAATCGCCATCGAAAACCTGCCCTTTCTGATAACTGACACAGTAGGCTTCATTCGCAAACTACCGCATAGTCTTATCGAATCATTTAAATCCACATTGGACGAAGTCAGAGAAGCTGATATACTGCTACATGTAGTAGACATCAGCCATCCCGGTTATGAAGAACAGATACAGATCGTAAATCAAACGCTTCATGAAATTGGTGCCGGAGAAACACCGACTTACATCGTTTTTAACAAGATTGACCAACTGCAGCTAAAAGACCATAAGGAAGATTTTGATGTCAATTCCGATGAAACCATCCATACTTTCCAGGATCTAAAACAAAGCTGGATGGCCAAAACGAACTCTAAGAGCATTTTCATTTCTGCTAAAAACAAAACGAACTTCCAGGAGCTAAGAGAGCTAATGTATAATGAAGTGAAAAAAATCCACGTGAAAAGGTACCCGTATAACGACTTTTTATACTAGTTTTTGGATAGTAGATGATTGATGGT
>CAYFRV010000288.1:0-3705 GCA_964345495.1 uncultured Bacteroidales bacterium
TTTTTTGTTAAATCTAAAAAATTATTTGTAATATTGCGCTCTGTTAAAATATGAATAATAAACTAAAAAATAAGATATTGGCATGGACTTAATGAAAGAAGTTGAAAAAGAATTCGGCAGAAAGGACAATATCCCTAATTTCAGAGCCGGAGATACGGTAACAGTACATTACAAAATTAAAGAAGGAAGTAAAGAAAGAATTCAGAACTTTCAAGGTGTTGTTATCCAAAGAAGAGGAGAAAATCTTTCGGAAACTTTCACCGTTAGAAAAATTTCAGGAGGAGTTGGTGTAGAAAGAATTTTCCCGGTACACTCTCCTAATATTGCCAGCATTGACATCAATAAACGTGGTAAAGTAAGGAAATCAAAGATATTTTACCTCCGTGGACTCACAGGGAAAAAAGCAAAGTCAAAAATCAAAGAGAGAAGAGTTTAAAATCACAAATACGAATACTATTCATAAAAAAGCCGGACATTCAAGTGTCCGGCTTTTTTATTATCTGAATTAAGAACTGAAAAATCATTTGCTCATCCGTTTCATGCTGCAATTTTGCCTTTTGTTTGCTTTTTGCCTTTAGCTTTTGGCATAAAATTTTCTAAGATTTCGTCTTGATAGTTACTGCTTCTCACCTGCTACTGCTGTTGTTAACCTTACAGTTTAATTCACCGGTCATTCAATTGTTTTATTGTTTAGAGGTTTATTCAACGGCTACTGTTTTTTTTGTGCCAATAGCTAAAAGCCAACAGCTTACTACTTATTAAAAAGTTAAAGGCAATAAAATTTACCTCTATTTCTGAATTTGCTTTCTTAGCCCGAATAATATATTCTTCCTACTCTTGTTTTATTTTTCTGGCTTTTTTCTTTGCCTGTTCTACAATCTGTTCTGCTCGTTTATCAGCTTCTTTGATTAACTGTTCTGCCTTTTTATCAGCTTCCTTTCTTACCTCTTCTGCAGACTTTTCAGCCGCTTTTCTTACTATTATATTCTTTCCCTCAGCTTCTTTCTCGATTCTATTGGCCTTTTTATCTGCCTCTTCTCTTATTTTTTTGGCAGATTTCCGCGCCTGAGAACGAATTTTTTCTGCTCGCTCTTCAGCTTCCTTCACTAATTGTTCCGCCCGTTTTGCTGCTTCCGCTCTTGCCTTTTCTTTGGCCTCTTCTTTCTTTTTATCAATTTCGTCTTTAACTTTATCTTTAACCTGTTCTTTTACAGTTTTTTCCTCTCCGTCTTCCCCTCTTCCAAATAAGAGATTTACTTTAGGGTCGGAAAATTTCCCAGTCAATTTTGCAGCTACATTTATATTACTGCTTGTTTCAATATCTGTGTCCCCGGAAGTGACTTTTGATAATAAATCATTTAGGGCTTCATCTGCTGCTTTTCCAAGTTTTCCTTTTGGTAACTGCATATCAACTAAGTAATCCATAGTTTGATCAATTCCCTGGGAACCTGAAACAGTCATATCAATATTTCCCATTTTTACATCGAATGGTTTTACATTAATTCGACCGTCATCGATAGTAAACTCTATGTTTATGTTTTTGAATGTCTGTTTCTTATCCTTCGATAGTTTCAGTTTCTGCAATATTTTGCCCAATGACTGTGAGCCCTCCAGTTTAATTTCATCACTACTCAAACTTCCAAAGCCTTTAATGGTAGGAACATCTGGCTTCATATCAGGCATAAGTGAACTCATGTATTCCATTTTCAGTGAAATATCGCCTTCCGTATTTTTCATGATAGGAACCAAAGTGTCCAATACTGAAAAAGATTTTAAGGCGTTTTCGATTCTTATCTTCTCAAGAGCAAAATCAAAACTAACTTGTGGCTTTAATGTATCACGCGTACTGTATTCTCCATCGGCCTGCATGGAACCGTCAAAAAGATTCATGTTGAAATCGTCAAGATAAACAGTTTGGTCTTTTACCAATATTGTTCCTTCGGCATTAGTTATATCCATCTGGTCATAAACAATTTGCTTGAACCTGGAATCAAGCTTAAAATCAATGTTTTCAGGAACTTCAAACACTGAAAGCTCACCGCCGGCGGTATCTTCAATGGCTTCTTCCTGTTCTTCCTCAGTTAAAAATTCATTGGCGTTAAAATAGTCGGAAGTAACTGAAAAATCTCCGCGAATTGTCCCATCTTTCAATGCATAAGAGAGAAAATTCTCTATTTTTCCTGAAGCACTCAGATCGCTTTCACCGAACTTTGATCTGAATGTATTCAGCGCTACATATTGTGGTGAAAATTGCAGATCAGCATTGGTGATTGAAACAGGTACAGGAACTGAAGGTGCGGAATAATAGAAATCAGTTAACTGTATGCCCCCGTCAGCATTAAATTGGTCATATTGTTCAAGTTCAATCATTGACATTTTCCCTTTCATAAAAAGGTTCGATTGTATGATCCCTCTTAATTCAGTATCTTCAAGGGGGAGCACATCAGCAAATGTACTCAAGTCAATTTTCCCATCTAAATTGCCTTGAATGGCAGGATCTGACATTGGAGTTCGTAACTTAAAAGAAGCATCAAAGGGGTTTTCACCCAATTTCCAATGAAATTTCTCTAAATTAACTACGGTTTTATCCTTATCTTCACCATTAAAGTAAGTCTGTAAGCTAAGATTAATGTCCTCTATTTTTTTCGGGAAATCCGGATAGCTAATCATTGCATCTTCAACAAGCAAGTTCATATCCAGATTCGGCAAAACATCATCCCTGTAAAAACCTGATATACTTCCATTTAAGGATAAACTTCCTTCTGTTTCTATTTGTTCAAAATCTTTTGTATAAACAGCAGGAACCAGAGAAAGTAAATCTTTAAAACTTGGTTTATTAGTCACAAACTTCGCATCTGTAATTATTTTATCATTTTCTGCTAAGTGAACCAAGCCATCAAAATTTAGTTGTAATTCATTTAAAGAGAGTCTATTCTTTAGAAAATGGTATTTCCCTTCTTTAATATTAGCTCCAATTCCAGCATCGAATTTAAAAGATGCATCCTTCAGATAGTTTATCGCCCCCATCTTCACTAATACGGGATTGATACTCATTTGTACATCAAGATAAGTAGAATCTGCACCAAAATCACCTGAAAGATCAAAATTTAAGCTTTCCAGTTTAGCATACATATCAGAAAGTTGATCATTGTAAGTAATTTTGGCATCCTTTATTTGGAAGTGTTTTAACTGGATTCTATATTCAGTTGGTTTTGATGCAGTATCTTCAGCTTCTTCCTCTGTTTTTTCTTCAGAAGGAGGCATAATATCCCAATTTGCACTGCTATCTTTTGCAACTATAGCATTTATCTTTGGTTTGATTAAATATACACCCTTCACTTCAATGTTTTTACTCATCACGCTGAATAAATCTACTGCCACATCAAAGGACTCAAACTGAACTAAAGTATCCTTTTCAAACTGACCTTTTCCGGAAATGCTCAATTGCTCAATACCCACATTCAAATTTGGAAATCGTTTAAAAAGCGACAAGTTCAAGTCTGAAAACTCAACTTGTGCTTCGATTTTTTCATTTAAAACAGATTTTGTTTCTTTCAATATCTCTCCTTTAAAAAGATATGGAACCGCAATCATTAGAACAATAATTGCTACAATAACAATAAGAAAAATTTTAAGGATTTTTTTCATGGCTTATAAATTTTGGACTTATTCCAAATTTAATAAATATGGAGAACAAATCTGCTC
>CAYFRV010000289.1:0-3676 GCA_964345495.1 uncultured Bacteroidales bacterium
TTTTTTGCTGCTTTTTAAAGATCAGTTAAAGTTTAAAGATTTTCTGAAAGTGCCTGCATAAAAAAATCCAATCATTTGAAATACAAACAATTGGATTTTTTAGTCGAGGTCGCGGGCGGATTCGAACCGCCGTAACCGGTTTTGCAGACCGGTGCCTAAGCCCCTCGGCCACGCGACCTTTTATTCGAATTGCAAAGATATAAAAATTCTGTGAAGAACAGAAAAACAATCTTAAATTCTTTGTCCTTTTGAGTCATGGTATGTTTCGCTTTTTTATTCTTATCTAAAAGGATTACTTTTGGTTATTTGGTGTTTCTATTTTTTCTTAATTATTTGGAGATGATATCAAACTTTTTAACTTATGCAAAAGACGATCAGTAAAAGTATACCAATCTGGCGATTTGAACACTTCTCGAAATTCAGCTCTGTTTTGCACTACATTTCAGGAAGAGAAGGAGGGGTGAGTGACGGAAATTTTGATTCCTTAAATTTAGGTTATTCTGTGAGCGATGATCGCAGGAATGTAGAAGAGAATCGTCAGCGGCTAGCTAATGCGCTGCAAATTACCCCGGGCGATTTTTTATTTCCCTGGCAAACCCACAATGACAATATTAAAGTAATATTTAATCCTGAAGAAAAGAACGATAATTTAGCTGATACTGATGGGATCATAACTAATCTGCCGGGAATATGCATTTCTGTACTCACTGCGGATTGTGTCCCTCTTATTTTCTATGATCCTTTAAAGCAGGTAATCGGAGTGGTTCATTCTGGATGGCGTGGAACAGTTAAAGGGATTGCCGCAAAAATGATACAAACCTTTATTTCGGAATTTAACAGCAAAGCTTCCGACATCCTGGTAGGGATTGGCCCATCTATTGGTCCTGATGTTTACGAAGTAGGAAAAGATGTGATTGAAGGAGTGAAAAATACTTTTGGTAAAGCGTCTGAATTCATTCTAAAGGAAACGAAAAAAGATAAAGCTTATCTGAACTTATGGAAAGCCAATCGCTTTTTACTTGAGCAGGCCGGTGTCCTACCTGAAAACATTGAAAAAGCATACATCTGCACCTACACGGATCATGAATATTTCTTCTCAGCGCGTAGACTGGGTAAAGACTGCGGACGTTTTGGCGCGGGTATTATGCTGAAGGAAAGTTAAGAAAAGTGAGTTAATTGAGTTAATTGAGTTGATCAAGCAGGCAGATTCAGAAGTACAGGGATTATGCTATATTTAGCTTTTTTTTATTCCCTTTGGTTTCCGTAAACGGGACAGGATATGAGATTGTTTCTTCTCCTTAATAAAAATACCAAAGGAGAAGCTTCGCTAATTTGCAAACCAAACAAAAAGGTAACCAAAAATATTACGGGTGGAATAAAATTTTCATATGATAAATTAATATTTGCTTAATCGGTGCGTAGGCCAGACAACCCGCCTGACGGAAGGCAGGAATCGCGCGGGAAGGGATGGATTAGCGGGGAGGGAGGCTGATTTTTGCCTAGCGTTTTTTCTTTCTTTTTGGGGCAATGCCAAAAAGGAAAAATGATGCTAATAGAAGGAAATGCTGCTAATGAAAAAGCTAGTATCAATACTGTCCGATTAAAATAATTCAAAATATGTAAAACATTAGCTATCATTTATATTGATATAATGTCGCACCCTACGGGGCTCTGAATTTTGATTAAACAAAATTCTACCATAATGTCGTCCCTGGCGGGACTTAAAAAGTCGCGGAGCGACGATATTATGGTAGATATAAAATATAAACAATTCATAAAAGTGCCGTAGGTACGACATTATTATTAATTTTAGTCGGACACTACTGAGCTAGTATATCAAAACATATAGATATTATAATGTTCCCGGGAGAAGATCAATGCATATAAATAGGCACATTCAGAAGAAAGAAAAACTGTGCCGGGTTTTTTAGGCTAAGGCTGAGGCTAAGGAGGGTGAAAAACAGCTATTTGGGCATAGGAACTCCGCTTGGCAGAAACTTTGTTAATATGAGGCAATACGATGTACGAAGGGGCTCGGTGGAATTTGTAATTCCACCGCTATGAGCCTATCCGATAAAACAACTATTCCAGGACAATTAGCTGAGTGCAAAAAAAAAGCGCAGGCAAATGCCTACGCTTAGTGTGTAACATTCTTTATTACGTTTTTTATTCGTACTTTTTCAATACATCCAGCACAAAATCAATATCTTCTTTTTTGTGAGAGGCTGAAATCTGGAAGCGTATTTCTTCATCTCCTTTAGGTACTACCGGATAATTTAGCCCTGTTGCCAGAATGCCGTTTTTGTTCAGATATTGAACCATTTTGCTGGTTTTTTTAGAATCTCTTACCATTAGCGGCACTACAGGATGGTCTCCTTTAATGGTTTCAAAACCGGCATCAGTAAGTCCCTTGTCAAAACGCTTTGTCATCTCTTTCAAATGACTGAGAATTTCCTTTCCTTCTTTAGAATCAACAATTTCTAATGCCTTTATTGCAGCTTCTGATTCTGAAACAGTAATCGGATTAGAATATACATAAGTTGGAGCTTTTTCACGTAAGTACTTTACAATGTCTGATGATGAAACAACGTATCCACCGTTTACGCCAAAGGCTTTTCCTAAGGTTCCAATCAGTATGTCCACTTTTGTGTTAACATATTCTTCTGTTCCTCTTCCGGTGTCACCAAATGCTCCCACACCATGTGAATCGTCAACAATAGAGATAACCCCTTCTTCAAATTTGTCGTCATACTTTTCACATATTTCCACAAGTTTATCCAGCGGTGCATGATCGCCACGCATACTGAAAATACCATCAGTGATCACAAGGACTCTTTTGCCTTTTCCTACACTCTTTTCAAGAGCCTGCTCAAGCTCATCCATATTGTTGTGGCTATATATTTCTTTTGCAACAGGTTTGCCTAGTCTGACTGCATTGATAATACAGTTGTGATTTAGTTCATCACTGATTAATACTGTTTCCTTTGTGGTAAGTGGGTAGATAACGCCTAAACTGGTTGCATAAGCAGAACTGAAAATCATTCCTTCTTCTCTGCCGTGGAAGTTTGCCAGTTTTCTTTCCAGATCAACATGTGCCTTGAATGTTCCGTTGATAAATCGAACAGCGCCGGGTCCAACGCCAAAATCTTTGGCTCCCTTCTCTTCTGCTTTGATCATATCTTTACGTAACGGCAATCCCAGGTAGGAATTGGAATTCATCCGGATAAATTCCTGGTTTCCATATCCTTCTAGCAGATATCGTGGCCCTTTTCCTTTTTTGGGCCGTATAACTTTTGTAATAACTTTTTCTTTCCCCTTGGCTCTTCCACTTTCTTCAAGTTCTTTAACTTCTTGAGAAAGCGCATTATTTAGTTTATCTAATGTCATAAAACCTCCTTTTATCTTAATTTTTGTTTACTATATTTTGTTGAAACAATTGTTTTTTACATGTTCATTAACAGGGATGTAAATTTATTAAATAATTTCTAATGAAAGAGTTTAAAGGGGCTATTTTTAAACACATTACGCTGGTGCCTTTTAATTGCTGATTCCATAGATTTGATTGTAGTATCTTTTTGAATATAATTTTCAGGGAATTACAATGTTTCTGTTGTTCTTTACTATGTTGTAAATCACTTTAAAAAATTGCTGTTTTATTATATCTTAGCGACAAATT
>CAYFRV010000290.1:0-3658 GCA_964345495.1 uncultured Bacteroidales bacterium
ATTCGGTTGTCATTCAGTGGTCATTCAGTTGTCATTCGGTGGTCAATTGATTGTTAATTAGTTATCATATTCTTTGTCCTAATAGCCAATAGCTAAAGGCCAATAGCCAACAACTTACTTATTACAAAACTGATGGGGATTTTAAAATTTACCTCTACTTCTGTATTTGCCTTAATGGCCTTTTTCAATAATTATTCTCAATGGTTAGGTTATAGAAATTTTTATTACCCTGTTCTTTCTCTTCATAGTTATTAATTTCATTGTCCCCTAGCCATTTATGATACGTATTAACCCTGGTTTTTCTTTTTGATTCCTCTGCTACTATCAAAATATTTAAATCAAATTCTTTGGTTATTTCGTTCAGGTCGTTTTTTTCTACAATAATAATATCTGCATTTGAAGGACTAATTTGTTTTTGGAATTCCTTGTTGAAAGGTATTTCCGGATTGAAGAATCCGGTAACGTTTTCTTTGTTTTTTATTTTGCTAATCAACTGTTCATCAGTTAATTTAGTGTTTGGTTTTGTTGATTCCCCAAAAAAATGATATAAGTTGAGGTCTATTTGTTCACTTATTTTTCCTTCAGAATGAAGAAATTCTGTTAAGCTACTTATGAATACTGATTTTCCGGAGCGGGGAAGGCCTGATACTCCTATATAAAGGGGGAAATACTTTGTATTATCAATTTCGTTGTAAATTTGTTTTAAATGTTGATTAAAAGGATGATTTGTTATGAAATCAACCGCATGCAATAGATTATCAAAAATATAATCTGGCAGATTTTTGGATCCTTTGAGTGCGTGTCCTGTTAACAAGCCAATAGTTTTGCATCCTCCATTTTTTCCGGCTTCAATATCTCTTTCACTGTCACCGATCATAAAAGATTGCTCCGGGTCAATGTTATGTTCCTCCTGAGCTTGGTGCAACAAACCCGGCAGAGGTTTTCTGCACCGGCAGGATTTGATGTAATTTGGATTACCTGAAGAAGTGTCGACATCCGGGTGATGCGGGCAGTAATAAATTCCATCCAGGTATGCACCATCTTTCTGAAGCTCATTTTTGAGTTTTTCATGTATTTTATCAACATCTTCAGGCGAACAAAGATTTCTTGCTACAGCTGATTGATTACTTACAACGCAGCTTATGTATCCTGCTTCATTAATTTTTTTAATACTGGTTGCTGTATATGGAAAAAGATGTAGATCTTCAGGCGAACAAATAAAGCTTTGTTCGACATTTAATACGCCATCTCTGTCCAGGAAAACCGCTTTTGTTTGTTGTTTATTTGGTTTGTTCATCTTTTTTTGCCTGGGTGTTTGTTCTTTGTCAAAATTAATGGTTTTCTTTAAGCATTGCGACCACTTTTTTATCGACAGGTAGCGTAAGATCTTCTTCGCATAAGGTATCCAATGATTTCCAGCGGAATGACATGTTTCCGTCTTTCATTTCCTGAAAATCAAAGGGTTTTGTTGAAATTTTAAATCTTACAGGATCGCTAAAACGGGCTTTGTAATAAATACTCATTAGCTGATAGTCTGAATAATAAAGTGCCGGCTGGAAATAATCCAGCGTATAGAAATGCTCCACTACTTCAATTTCCTGGTTAAATTCTTCAATTGCTTCTCGCTTTAAACACTCGATTGTTCCTTCCCCAAAATTTAGGCCACCGCCCGGAAATTTTGTCATTTTCATGCCCAGTTGAAATTCGTCACTCAGCAGGATTTGATTTTCGGAATTTAGAATAATCCCATACACTCTTATATTAAAGCCTTTTATTTCTGATTTCATTAGCTTTCCTCCGGGTAAAGTATGGTGTTTATAAGCGCATAAACAATAACAGAAGCCAGCTTGGCTGTATGGCTATCTGCATCAAAACGCGGCGAAACTTCTGCAATATCAACCCTCATTGTTTTCCCTGATTTTATGACATATTTATTTATTTCCTTTCTATGAGCTAAAATAATATTTAAAATTTATATTGAAAAATGAGGCTATAATCTAATTACAAAATCCCCGGCAGTATGAGTTTTTACGTGTGCAATAAAGAAAAACTGCAAAGCACTCATTACAAAAGAATGCCAATAGAGGGACATGTATTTGAGGGATGGGCAACTTAGCCCTTATGTGAATAATCGTGAAGGAGTTTTACGATATACCTGTCAAATACAACTAATGTAGCAATAGCCAGAATGCTCATGTAAATAAACGGTGAAAACGAAATATCATTGATTAAAGTTTCTGAGAAGGTTTTTATAAAACTAAAATATGTAGTTGTTTCTAATTCTTTGATTATTTGAAGGAATGTTGCTTCTCCTTTATTCATCATGAATTGATATGCAAAATAGGCTATAGGTGCTGCAATCGCCAAAATTATCTGCCAAACTTTGCCATCTCGTTTGTTAATCCCGTATACCTTTTCTTTTTCAATACGTTTCATTACGTTTGAAGTAAAATCCTCACCCGGTGAATCCAACGAAGTTTGTCTTATAAACTTTTCCGTCTTTTTATCTATTTCAGGATTATTTCTGTTCATAGCATGTTTTTTGTTTCACTTTTCAACAATTGGTTCAAATGCTCATAAAGTTTTTTCCTTGCCCGGAAAAGTTTCACTTTTACATTTGAAACACTTAAGTTAACAATGCCGGCAATTTCTTCTGACGAGAAATCTTCATGATAAAAAAGCAAAATTATTGTTTGTTCCTCTTCATTTAATTGTTCAATTGCTTTTTCAAGGTACTTTTTCTGATCTCTTTGTTCCAGATCGTCCATTTTGTAAGCAACTTCAGGTAGCTCAAAGTGCTGATTTTCATCGTCGTCTATTGAGTAGACATTGGGTTTTTTCTTTCTAAGCCGGGAAACACATAAATTATATACAATCTTATAAAGCCAGGTGCTGAATTTTGATTTTTTCTTAAACTCTTTTAATGATCTATAGGCTTTTAAAAATGCATCCTGGGTTATTTCTTCCGCTTCTTCAGGGTTTCTGAGCATTCTATTTGCAATAGTGAAAGCCATGTTTTTATGCCTTTCCACTAAAAAGGCAAAAGAAGACTGATCTCCGTTGATTACGCGTTCGATATAATGTTCGTCAGGATGACTGCTCATACATGAATGATTAGGCTCGTATTATTATTTATGACTTTGTTTTTTATATGTGACGATTCCATTGTTTATCCGGTTACACATTTATTGCAATTTTTATTGAAATTCCCACCCAAATAAATTTACAAAAAAAAAGTGTAACCGATCTTAAAAATGGAGCGTCAAAACAACCAGAACAAAATGTTAAATTTTAAAACTAAATATTATGGACTTAACAGGAACTTTAGTACCACTCGGACTTTTTGCAATGATTTATGGACTGGTATACTTAAATGCAAGAAGAAAAGAGCGTATGGCTCTTATTGAAAGCGGTAAAGATGCGAAAATTTTTAATATGGAAAAAAATGTTTCGCCAAGTCTGAAATTTGCTTTATTAATGATTGGACTTGCGCTTGGAGCCTTGTTTGGTAATATCCTTGAGTCGGCAACAGTTCTGGGAGAAGAAGTCTCTTATTTTTCAATGATTCTGCTGTTTGGAGGAATAGGACTGCTTGTATACTACCTAATTGGTCAAAAAAAATCCCGTGAGGAAGGTTAATTACAAGAAAGCAATTGTT
>CAYFRV010000291.1:0-3638 GCA_964345495.1 uncultured Bacteroidales bacterium
TTTTTACTTCTTCTTTGGTGCTATATCAGAGATATCTGTTGCTATTTTCAATATTTTTTCCGCTTTGCCTTCTTTATTAAGAATTGGTGTGTAGGTCTCTACAAAAGTGTACCTGTTTTTTCCAATTTTTAACGTGCTGGTTTCCTTCTTACTTTTGCCTTTTTTCAGATCTTCCCAGAATTTATCATATTGTTTAAGGTCTTCTTCGGTATATTCCTGATAATCTTTGTGATGTAATCCTACTAAATCTTCTTTCTTCATATTCAAAAGCTTCAGAAAATTTTCGTTTACATCCAGTATTTTTCCCTCGAGATCATATTCCACAACGTGGTTAGATTCTTTAAGAGCATTGATAAATCCTTCCATTTCAATGCTTCTTCGGTCAGCTTCTTCTTGCGTAGCTTTAAGCTCTTCCATGTTTTGTCGCATTTCTTCTTCTTGTGAAGACAACTCTTCGCTTTGTTGCTGAGATTGTTCTAAAAGCTGATTTGTTCGGATATTGATTTTGGTCGTTTTGATTGTCGAGGCTATATTTTCCCCAAGGTTTTCGACGAACCTGATGACATAGTCTTCAAATTCCTTAAATTTAGCTAGTTCTATCGCACCAAAAACTTCATCGTTGAACTTGAGCGGAACAATAAGGATGCTGTCTGGAGTGGATTCGCCAAGCCCGGAGGTTATATTGACATATTCTTCGGGAATTTCTGTCAGATGAATGGATTTTTGTTCCATAATACATCGCCCAATAAGGCCTTCTCCCATTTCAATTCGTTTCTCTACATATTTTCTTCTGGAATAAGCGTAACAAGCGGCCATTTCGATGTGCTTGTCGTTCTTATCTTCATCATTTATAAGGTAAATTCCGCCCTGAATAGCATTTACATATTTCACAAGGTTGCTCAGAATATCGTAAGCAAATTCATTCATGTTATCTGTATCCTGACGCAGAATATCACCAAAATTGGCCAATCCTTTATTTGCCCAGTTTTGCTTTTCTTCTTCTCTTTTTCTTTCTTCCTCTTTTTTCCTGGCTTCTTTTAAGCTTTCTCTCATATCAAGAAGGCTTTGCCCTAACGTATCCTGATCACTGAGAAGTTGAAATTCTTTGTCGAGATTTCCTTCACCAATTTCTTTTGCAAAACTTGCAGTTTTATTTAACCCGTCAATCAGTGTGTTTAGAGATTTCCCCATTTGTCCGATCTCATCTTTTGACCGCACATTAAGTTTCTTACTTCTGTCGATATTACCTTTTGCTAAATCTCCTAAAACAAGGGTCGTCTTTTTTATGGAACGTGATATAGTATGCGCTATAAGCCAAATAACGAAAGCTACAACAACTAATCCGATAATTCCTACCAATATTGCTCGTTCAAAAGCTTCTTGTGCTTCAGCCATGACAGCTTCTAACGGAACAGCTAAACCTAAAGACCATGGAGTTGTTGTTTTTCCAATTACCAGAGGGGCATAGGATACATAAAAATCGGATTGCCCTTCAAGTCCTTTTCTTGTGTAAGATACTGTTTCTCCGTTTTTTATTTTTTCTAATAAGGAAATATCATCCGGGTAATTTTCTAAATCAGTTACATTTCCGTTTATGTATTCATCATTGGGGTGCGTAATTAAAGATCCATTGTTAGAAATAAGGAACGCATAACTGTTTTGGTAAGGCTTAATCTTTTCCGTAACAGGCTGAAACCGTTCAAGTGACAGATCAATTCCAGCTAAACCGATAAACTCATTGTCATTAATAATCGGAACTCCTACGCTTGTTTCAAGAATTTCTTCCTCCTCTTCTGAATAGGCGAAATAATAGGGATTCATAACGAGTTCTTCCCTGGATTCTTTAGTATAATAGTAGGCTCCTCTGTCAAAATTCTGCGTAGTATCAAGTATTTCTTTTTTATATTTTATTTCGCCTTCCGCTCTGTAATATGTTAATCGGATTCTTCCATCTTCTTTATTATACCACGGGGTTACCTTATTTAGCTCCAGGTTTGTCCATACTGAAAGGAAATTCGGGTTTTTCCTTATTATATTTTCTAATATTTCATTGTGTTTCTGCTGCCATTCACTGAACGGTTCTCCGTGAAATGCCTCAAAAGTCTGGGCTAAGCCTCTGGACATAACCATTTCAACATCGAGATCAGTTTTTACTATGTTTGCATTTTGTTTAGCTATGGCATCTATCTTTTCCTTTGAGTTTGTTAATGAGTTGGTTTTTAATTTGAAGCTTACATATCCAACTGCAAGAACATAAATAATGGAGGAAATTAGTAAGATAAAGACCAACATTTTTGATTTAATACTCATGTTTCCTGGTTTTATTCTAATTAATGGTTTAGGTTCATTGAAACTGAATTAATTGATGACCAAATTAAAAAAATAAAATAAAAATGGTAAACTGTGGAGGATTTATTTTGTTTAAGAACTGTTTTTATGCATTTTGTAATGTTCAGAATATTCTGTTTTTTTACAATTTAAATTTTCATAAGGAAGATGATCAAACGATTTCATTTTATACGCTTAATAATCCTTAGTGTAATACTACTTGTTGATGTTTTTCTTTTTTGTAAACTGCACTCTTTATTCGATATTGAAACTATATTCTTTTCAATAGGATTCTGGTTGATCCCATTGGTCTTCACATTAATTCTTCTGTTTTATTCATTTGGTGATAATTGGAAACAGAAATACCAAAAAAAACAAAGAGAATTGTTTTCATTTTTCGGGGTATTTATTCTGATTTATTTACCCAAAATTATCTTTTCAGTTTTTTTACTTTTTGCAGAAGTGACAGATTTCATCTTAGCACTTATATCTTCCTATCATTATTCTACTGAAATAATATCATACACTGGAATAGGAATTGCTGCAATTCTCTTTATCGCTCTACTTTACGGTATCTTTTTCGGTAAGTATCATTTTAAAGTTGATCGGATTCCTTTAGCTTTTAAAGATTTACCGGCTGAGTGGAATGGATTAAGGATTGTTCATATATCTGATTTGCATATAGGTAGCTGGTCTAAAAAAATGAAACATCTTGAAAAAGCTGTTCAATTGATTAATGAACAGCAGCCTGATTTAATTTTCTTTACCGGTGACTTGGTGAACAATTTAGCGGAAGAAGTATATGATTTTATCCCGGTTCTTAAAAAATTGAATGCCTCCAGGGGAAAATATTCAATATTAGGTAATCATGATTATGGTGATTATTTTCCATGGTCAAATAAAACGGACAAAGAACGAAATCTTCAGAAATTAAAAGAAGTTCATCAGGAAATTGGCTTCAATTTGCTCCTGAATGAAGCATTCATTTTAAATGGAAGAAATTCAGGAATTGGAATTATCGGAGTAGAAAACTGGGGATTGCCTCCATTTCATCAATACGGTGATTTGGAAAAGGCAATTTCATACCTTAATGAACAAACAAAATTCAGCATTCTGCTTTCTCATGATCCCAGTCATTGGCGAGAAAAAGTGATTAATAATGATCAGGTGGACCTGACTCTTTCCGGCCATACCCATGGAATGCAATTCGGCTTATTCTTAAATGGCTTTAGGTGGAGCCCTGCAAAATTGAAATACCCGGAATGGGGAGGAATCTATGAAAAAGGAAAACAAAAACTCTATGTAAGTAC
>CAYFRV010000292.1:0-3583 GCA_964345495.1 uncultured Bacteroidales bacterium
GTGTGGAAAGCGCTGAATACAACCTGGAGGCAAAAGAAAAAGCCCTTGATGTTGCCAAAGGAGGATTAAGTCCTTCGTTATCATTGGGCTTTGCTTATGGATCCCGTTATTCAAGTATTCGTAATAAATTAGCCGGATATGACGAAGCAACTGTTCCAATTGGAGAAACCGTAAGCGGAGAGGAAGTGATCGCTACTCAGCGTTTTCCAACCTATTCAGATTATCCGTTTTCTGATCAAATTCAGGATAATGCAAATACTTCCATCAGGCTCAGTTTATCAATTCCAATTTTTAATGGATTAAAGGCTAATTATTCGGTTGATAATGCACGTGTAAGTAAATTGAATGCGGAATATTCACTTGAAAACACAAAGAACAATCTTTATAAAGATATTCAAAGTGCCCGTTCCGATGCACTTTCAGCATGGAAAAAATATGAAGCAGCAAAGAAAACTGTAAAATCTATGGAAGAGTCATTTAAATATACAAAGCAGAAGTTTGAAGTGGGCCTTGTCAATTCGGTAGAATACAATACAGCAAAGAATAACCTTACAAAAGCAAAATCTGATTTGCTACAGGCAAAGTATGAATATTTATTTAAAACCCGGATTCTCGATTTTTATCAGGGCAAACAATTAGAAATATAAAAATAGTTGAATCCCTTATTAATAATACTGTAGCCAAAAATAAGCTTTTCGCAGGAAACAGGTATTAATGAAGAATTTATGAAATATGAAAAACAAAGAACCAAAAATATTAAATATAGAAACCACAGGCGAAAACTGTTCTGTAGCACTTAGTGAAGGCCTTAAACTTAAAAACCTGAAAGAACATAAGGAAGGCAAGTCGCATGCATCAAAACTCGCCGTTTTTATTGATCAGGTGTTGAAAGATGAGCAGCTAGCCGTAAAGGACCTTGATGCCGTCAGCATAAGTAAAGGTCCGGGTTCGTATACAGGTTTGAGAATAGGGGTTTCTACAGCTAAAGGATTGTGTTATGGAGCAGAGCTACCGTTGGTTTCTGTCCACACATTGCAGGCTTTAAGCCAATTTTTAATTGAACATTCAGATGAATATAATATTCAGATACCAAGTAATGCTTATTTGGTTCCAATGATCGATGCCCGGAGATTAGAAGTATATTCTGCAGTGTTAAATCTAAACAATCAGTTTGAGCGGAATGTCAGGGCTGAAATTATTGATGCCAATAGCTATAAAGAGATGCTGGAAGAAAGACCGGTTATCTTCTTTGGCAATGGGGCTTCTAAGTGTAAGGAATTTATAACGCATAAAAACGCATTATTTGTTGATGATATTGAATTTTCTGCTGTAAACATGATAACGTTGTCAAATCAACAATTTGTAAATAAAGCTTTTGAGGATGTTGCCTATTTTGAGCCGTTTTACTTAAAAGATTTTCGAGCAACAACACCCAAAAAAGGAATGTTCTGAAATATTCCCTTCTTTGCTGTAAAATAAGGACTTACAATATTTATTGCTAATTTGGTTAATTATTTATTAGAATTGCTTTAACTTTGTAGTTTGCAAAGAATAAAAATTAAATTACAGAATATAAACGCGAATTATGGCATCTACAGCAGATTTTAGAAATGGAATGTGTATCAAGTATAATAATGATCTGTTTTCAATAGTTGAATTTCAGCATGTTAAGCCCGGAAAGGGACCCGCTTTTGTGAGAACAAAGCTCAAAAGTGTCACTACCGGCAAGGTTATTGAGAACACATTTCCTTCAGGAGCAAAAGTGGAAACGGCAAGGATTGAAAGGCGCCCTTATCAGTTTTTATACAATGATGATCTCGGGTTTCATTTTATGCATAAAGAAACATTTGAACAATTCACCTTACAGGAAGATTTGATTACCTATCCGAAATTGCTCAAGGAAAGTGAAGAAGTAGAAGTATTATTTCATGATGAAACTGAAACTCCATTGAGGTGTGAATTGCCTCAGTTTGTTGAAATGGAGGTGACTTATACAGAGCCCGGAGTGAAAGGTGATACAACATCAACCACCGCACTTAAACCAGCAACAATTGAGACTGGCGCTGAAATTAAGGTACCTTTGTTTATTAATATTGGCGATAGAATTAAGATAGATACAAGAGATTGCTCTTATGTAGAGCGGGTTAAAAAATAATTTTTTCCAGCTATTAAATTGCTTTGTTATGAAAACCAGTCAGTCCAAAATTAAGCGATTAAAACTGTTTTCTTTTAAGTTAAATTCATTACTTTCAATAACGAAAGCAATTAATGCCAATTTATCTACAGAAGAGTTACTAAAACAATATGAGGCTATTCTTCGGGAAGACCTGAATATCGGAAAAGTTCTTATCTATAAATACAATTATGATAACGAGCAATGGGAAATTTTCCTTAATGCGGGTTGTGGAAGTGAAGTGGAAGAGATCGATCTTCAAAACGATGTCATTGGTTATGAAGAAATTACGTTTTTGACATCTTCTCCAAACCCTGCCTTGCGGTCATTTGATAACGTAATCCCGGTTTTCCATAATAATGAACCTTTATCTTATGTATTAATAGGAGACATTGACGAGGAAGCTAAGGGTGTTAGCCCGACAATTAAACATCTGCATTTTATTCAGACACTTTCAAATATTATTATGGTGGCAATTGAAAATATACGTTTATATAATGAGAGTCTGCGTCAGGAAGCACTTAGGAAAGAGCTGGAGCTTGCTTCCCGGATGCAGTCAATGTTAATCCCCGAAGAAAAGTCATTGCCTCATAATGACCAGATATACGTTACAACTTTCTATAAGCCTCACTTTGAGGTAGGCGGCGATTATTATGATTTTATTCGCCTCAATGATGATGAAGATGGTTTCTGTATTGCAGATGTGTCGGGGAAGGGAATTTCGGCAGCCTTGTTGATGTCTAATTTTCAGGCAAATTTGAGAGCGCTTTTCACCACAAACAGTGACCTGGAGGATATTATTCATAAATTGAATGAGCGCGTTATGGCTAGTGCTAAAGGTGAAAAGTTTATAACCATGTTTATTGCTAAATACAACTATAAAAAGAAAACACTGGAATACATTACTTCTGCCCACAACCCACCTTTGATGTATAAGACAGATAGTGAAGAATTAAGCTTTTTGAAAAGCGGATGCCTTGGACTGGGAATGCTCGACGAAATTCCAAAAATAGAAAAAGGCGTGCTTCATATAGATGAGCGTACCAAGTTGTTCTGTTATACCGACGGATTAGTTGAAATGATCGATGAAGGTGGCGTAAATTATGATACTGCACAAATTAAATCCCATGTATGCAATAATGACCGGATAGACGACAACATCAATGAAATTATAAAAGACCAGGGTCTACAGGAAGGAAGTAAGGCAATTTTTGATGACATTTCAATTATTGGTATTGAATTTACCCCCTGATAATGGTTACTATCCAACTGTCTTTTTTACAATAACGGCGCAGGAGTTCGTAGGTAGCCGGATCCCTTGTTTTTTATCCAGGCAAATTTAGAAGTAGAAGTGTGAGAATACGCCAATCGTTAACTTTCCCAGTAAAGCCTTTGTGATTTGTATTGTGT
>CAYFRV010000293.1:0-3542 GCA_964345495.1 uncultured Bacteroidales bacterium
ATGAAACAGACAATACTTGTAACAGGTGCTACAGATGGTATCGGAAAACAAACTGCCAAAGAACTGGCAATGGCAAAGTATCATGTAATCGTTCATGGAAGAAATGAAGATAAGGTAAACGCTACGATAGAAGAATTAAAAAAAGAAACCGAAAACGAGGACATAGAAGGACAAGCTGCAGATTTTGAATCACTTAAAGAAGTTTCGGAGTTATCAGATAAATTAAACAAAAATTACAGTAAGCTAGATGTGCTTATAAATAACGCAGGCATTTTTCAAAATAAAAAAGAAGAAACAGCAGATGGATACGAAAAAACCTTCCAGGTAAACCATCTTGCTCCTTTCCTGTTAACTAACAAATTACTCGATTTACTTGAGAAGTCGGAAAAACCAAGAATTGTTAATGTCACTTCCATGATTCACGCCACAGCTATCGACTTTGAGAATCTTCAGGGAGAGCAAAGCTTTGATGGAAGCTCAGCATATTCTCTATCAAAACTTTGCAATATTCTATTTACGTATAAATTGGCTGAAAAACTCGAATCATCAACAATCAAAGTAAACTGCCTCCATCCTGGCGTGATAAACACGAAACTACTTCGCAACAATTATGGAAACATTGGAAACTCTGTTAAAGAAGGTGCAGAGAATGTAATTTATGTGGCAACTTACCCCGGAATAGAGCATGTTTCCGGAAAGTACTTTGTTAATAAAATGCCTCAAAGCTCTGCACAAGTGAGCTATGAAAAAAACAAACAGGATAAATTATGGGAAATCAGCCAAAATATGGTCAAAGATTATTTTTAGTATTTTTAAGTGTTTAAATTTGCACCTTTAACTTATTAACTGCATTTCTATGAAAGCCAAACAAGAGGAACAGCAGAAAGAACAAAAAGGAATAAAAAAATACTTTGACATTCACGGACCCGTATTTTGGCCGGCAAGTATACTACTGGCCTTATTCATCGGAATCACTCTGATTGTTGGTGAGCCGATGGAAAAAATATTTACCAATACCCAGAATTGGATTTCAGACAATTTTGGCTGGTTCTTAGTACTGATCGTAAACTTTTACCTGTTTTTCACCATTTATTTTGCCTTTTCAAAATTTGGAAAAATCCGGTTAGGTGGCAAAGATGCAGTCCCGGAATTTAGCCGGAAATCCTGGTTTGCAATGCTGTTCAGTGCAGGAATGGGAATCGGTATCCTTTTCTGGAGCGTTGCCGAACCTATATTTCACTTTACTGAAC
The DNA here is from genome assembly GCA_964345495.1 of uncultured Bacteroidales bacterium. Taxonomy (GTDB): domain Bacteria; phylum Bacteroidota; class Bacteroidia; order Bacteroidales; family UBA12077; genus JAGXLC01. The sequence goes on from CAYFRV010000293.1 coordinate 1,251, forward strand.
CACCACTGGGAGAAGCAAACACCATTGCTGCAGCACAGGAAGCGATGAAAACCACATTTCTCCACTGGGGGCTACATGCATGGGCAATTTATACCTTAGTTGGTTTGGCACTGGCATTCTTCTCTTTTAACCGTGATATGCCGCTGGCTTTTCGTTCTATATTCTATCCGCTTCTTGGAGAAAAGGTTTACAAATGGCAAGGCGACGTAATTGATGTACTAGCTGTTCTGGCAACGTTATTTGGTCTGGCTACATCTCTGGGTTTAGGTGTAAAGCAAGTCAGCGCAGGTCTAAATCACCTATTTTCATCCCCAGATACGCTAAGTACACAGGTTTGGCTTATCATAGTAATAACAGGAGCAGCAACCCTTTCAGTGGTTTCCGGATTAGACCGCGGCGTAAAAAAACTCAGCGAACTTAATATCAACATGGGTGCTATACTTTTAGTTTTTATTCTGATTGCAGGGCCAACCATATTTATTCTTGACTCATATACACAGAACCTTGGAAATTACGTGAATGATTTCTTTCAAATTAGTTTCTGGACCGAAAGCTACCAGCAATCCACATGGCAAAATCAGTGGACAATATTTTACTGGTCCTGGTGGATATCCTGGTCACCTTTTGTGGGAATGTTCATTGCGCGAATATCCAAAGGACGTACAGTAAAAGAATATGTACTGAGTGTGCTCATCGTACCAACACTGTTAACATTTTTATGGATCACTGCGTTCGGCGGTTCGGCCATCTTTATGGAATTAAAGGAAATAGCTCACATTTCAGGGGACATTAAGCAAAATGTTGCCACATCAATTTTCCAGCTTTTCGAAAATCTTCCATTATCACTGATAATAAACATAATAGCTGTAATACTGATAATCAGCTTCTTTGTAACTTCCTCCGACTCAGGATCACTTGTAGTTGACGCATTTACCTCAGGCGGAAAACTAAAATCACCTGTTGGTCAGCGTATTTTTTGGGCTACCATGGAAGGGGCTATAGCAGCAATATTACTTGTTGGCGGTGGACTAAAAGCACTTCAGACGGCAGCGATCACTACTGGTTTGCCTTTTGCCATTATTCTGATTGTTATGGCATTCAGTTTAAGAAAAGGATTGCAGAAAGAAGATGAGAAAGAGGAGCTCAGAAGAAAAGCAAAAGAAAAAGAATCTTACAAAGAACTTGTACAAAATTTACTCTCAAAACGCAGAGATTCGAAAGGAACAGACGAAACCGATAAAAATCAATAAATATGAACAATATAGAAAATCTAAATAAAATGCTTGTATCTCTGGACTTAACAGAGATAGATTCATCGTTGATTCAATATGCTTCGTTTCTGAGCCAGGCATTGGAAACAGACAAAGTGTTCTTTGTTCACGCAATTCAGGCTTATGATTTGCCGGATAAATCAAGCAAGAAATTTCCAGACCTAAACACCTCCCTGAGCAATACTATTCAGGAAGAAATTAACAGCGTGGTTACCAATCATTTTAAACGAAATACCAAGACAGAAGTAATTACAAAAATTGAAAATGAAGATGCTGCAAATGTCATTCTCGATATTATTGAGAAAGAAGATATAGACATTGCACTGTTAGGCCAAAAATATGGGGAAGACAGGGAAGGAAGATACGGGCATAAGATTGCCACTTCTGCAAAATCAGATTTAATGTTCATCCCGGAACAGCCAAAACTCACTGTAAACAATATTTTATGTGCCATTGATTTTTCAAAAGATTCTGAAAAAGCATTTAAAAGGGCGCTGGACATTTCCCGTGCCACAAAGGCTAAATTAACTTGTTTTTATATCTTTGACATTAGCAAAAGTTATTTCCCGGCATCCACTCAACAAACCAGTTCTGCAATACAGAAAGAGTTTGAGAAAAAATTTGAGAAATTCCTGAAAAAATTCGAACTTACTCCACAAGATGTACAAGGAGAATTTGAAATTAACGACAAATTGACCGGTCAGGCAGAAAAGCTCTACAAAAAAGCAGAAGAAATTGAAGCAGACCTTGCAATTATTGGCGCTAAAGGAAAAACATCTGTAGTAACCAGCTTATTGGGAAATGTTACAGAAAGCCTGCGGAAAATGGAAAAAGACATTCCGGTTATGATAATGAAAAATCAAGGAAAAAGGAAAAATTGGCTGTCTTTTTGATGGCTGTTATAGCCTTTGGCTTTTGGCCTTTAGCTTTTGGCAGAGAATTTTCCAACATTCCGTCTTACTGCTTACTCATTCACACCCGCTGCTGCAAATGCACTGTTAACCTTGCGGTTTAATTCGGT